>URTQ01000013.1 GCA_900550855.1 uncultured Eubacteriales bacterium | reverse complement strand
GGGTAAGGGGCAAAGCCCATTCCTCAATTATTAATTAATCATTATTCATTATTAATTAAAAAAGCACTCGCATTTGCGAGTGCTTTTGTTTTTACTTGTTTGCGTTGAGAATCGCAAAGTTCTTTTTGTTCTGTTTGTACAAGGATTTGAACACTTCGAAGCCCTTGTCGTAAACTTTCTCTTTCAACTCAAAGTTGGGGTTAAACGTCTTTTTTGCAGGGATAAACTTCTTTATCTCGTCAAAAGAGGGGATAATGCCCAAGCCTACGCCGACGCACGCCGCCGCGCCTACCGCGCCGATGTTTTGCGGATTGTCAACGGTTTCGATGACGTGACCCGTGATGTCTGCAAGCACTTGACAAGTGAAGTCGGAAAGCGCGCCGCCACCGACGAATCTAATGACGTCGGACGGTTTGACTTTCTTTGCGGACGCTTCGAGCATCCAGCGTTTGTGATAGCAAATGCCTTCGAGCACCGCACGGATAAGTTCGGTCTTGCCCGTTTCGAGACTGATGTTGAAGAACATACCTCTCGCGTTGGGGTCTTCGAACGGACAACGGTTGCCGTGAAGCCACGGTGTGAAGATGACGCCGCCGCTTCCTGCGGGAATGTCGTCCACGATTGAAGTCATATACGAGAACAGACTGAGATACTTGCTTTCGATATCGTCGGTGATGTGTTTCTTTTGGATATAGATTCCGCACTCGTCGAGGGCGATGTGGTCCTTGACCCATTCGAAGCATTTGCCCGACGTTTCGAGTTCGGCAAAGTAGTTGTATCTGCCTGGTTGCGCCGCAACGACCGCCGCGATCATAGAGGTTACGTCAACCGTCGGCTTGTCGGTGATTGTGCCGACCCAGCCCGACGTGCCGCTGTAAATGTGCGTGTCGCCGAGTCCCGTCGAGCCTGCGCCTACGCCGATAAGGTTTGCGTCCATACCGCCGCCGTACACCTTGATGCCTTTGACGAGTCCGAGTGCCTCTGCCGCCTTTTCGGTGAGCGTGCCTGCACATTCGGTGGATTCGATAAGTCGCGGCATATGTTTAACGTCGATGCCGAACATCTTGCACATCGATTTGCTTATGCACTTGTTTTTGAGGTCGTACAGCATCGTGCCGAACGCCGAGTCGTGCGTGAGGACAAATTCGTCAGTCATACGCGCGATGAGATATTCCTTGACGTCGAGCCATTTATATACGCGCGCGAAGTTTTCGGGTTCGTTGTTTTTGAGCCAGAGATACTTCCAAAGCGGGTCTTTTACGCTGAGCGGGGCAGCGCCGGTTATCGCGAGGGATTTGAGAAGTCTGAATACGTTTGCGCCTTCGATTTGAAGTCCGAATCTGATTCCGTCCTTGATTTCCTTCGTTGCGCGTTGGTCCATATAACTGAACGCGCGATGTACGGGTACGCCGTCGCGGTCTACGAGCACCAAGCCTTGCGCTTGCGAGCAGAAAGATATACCTTCGACTTGTTCGGGTCTGACGGACGAGTTTTCAAAAATGCGACGAGTGGTCGCTTTCATAGCGTCCCACCATTCCTCAGGATCTTGTTCCGCGCCACCGCCGGGAAGAACGTAAAGTTGATAGCCTTGCGACGCAGCCGAGAGAATCTTGATGCTCTTGTCGATTTCGATAAGACAAGTTTTGATGCCTGTTGTGCCTACGTCGTAGGCGAGAACGTAATTGCCCATATTCCACCTTATGTATAAGATATAAATAGTATAACACACGCAAAAAAACGTGTAAATAGACTATTTGTCAAATATTTGAAAAAATAATACAACAAGCGGAATTTGTATGAATTGTTGGCTGTTTTGGCAGTAAAAAGCGGCGATTTTCGTGCAAAAAGCAGCCGTTTTTCGATAAAAATCAATCAATATCGATAAATTTGAAACGGAAGCAATCGATTGAAAGTGTAAAGAGTCGAATATGGATTTTTGCCGATTATTTTGCGAGTTTTGCGGCTTTAAGCGCAAGCACGATAGGCGGCGTGATTAACGAGAACGACACCACTTCGACGGCGAAGTTCACGCCGAACCAAGCAAGGACGTATTCGACGGTCACGACGGTGTTTTGCGCAATGGACGTGCCGTTGAAAAACAAAAGGGTGAATATTGCGACGAACAGGGTGTTGGTGACAACGCCGAGCGCAGCGGAAAACGCGTAAATAAACTGATTCGTCAAAATCTCGCGACCCTCTTTTTTCTTGTTGGAATCGTGTTTTTTCACGCCGTTATTTTGCGAGTTTTCGCTCTCTTTTGCCGTGCTTTCGAGGGAAGAATCGGGGGTGTTCTCATATGCGGTTTGGCGCACATATTCGTAATTGCACATTCGTTTCATACGCGCGTAAAAAGCGCATTTTTGAAGTCCGTATCTCGTGAAATAGCAAACCACGGCAATGAGTATTCTCGGCAATATGCAGACCAGCGGATTTTGGAAAATCGGCGCGACGGGGGAAGCGGCTTTCGTGGTGAACCACGCGATATAGTTGACAATTCCCATCATAATTCCCATTGCGAGCGAGGTCTTGAAAGAAGCGACTTGCGAAAGGATAATCGTCGGCAAAATCATAAGCGCAAGGGTTATCGTGCCGAACTGAACGGGAACGAAACAAAAGATTATCGTCAGCGCGAGCATAAGCGCGAGCAGGGTGATATTCTTGATGTTTTCAAGTCTTTTGCTTTGCATAATAACCTTAACTTTTTATTTGCCGATTCGTTTGATAAGTTAGATTATATGCTCTTGCGCCGTCTTTGTCAAACTTATATGAGGGCGTAGTTTTGCGATTGCGAACAAGTTGCTTATAATCGCAAAATGCGGCGTTTATATATGCAAAACGCAAAGATAAAACCGCTTTTTCGATAATAAAAGTTTTGACGTTTTTCGACGTCATAAGAAAGGATAGTGCTTTTTGCGCACCGAAAAAGAAAAATTGCGCGCAACGAATTTGTTAAAATTGCGGTATGAAAAACCATATTATCACCGCCAAAAGAAAAGTGTTTCCCACCTTCGATTTGAAGATGAGCGCAAAAACGGCAGTTGCGTTCACCCTCGAAGGTCTTGCGTTATTCTTGTTTGCAAGCGTGCCGTCTTTCGGCTTTGCGTTCTCGCTCGCGCTGTTTTGCGCTCTCGTTTTCGCAAGGCAAAACATTCTTGCCGTGTCGCCTTGCTTTATCGTCGCAAACGTCGTTTTCACACCCGACTGGCGTATGCTTCTGTATGCGCTCGCACCCGTCGTGATACTCATTGCGCTGTATGCGATTTTCTATAAGTTCCGCAAGAACGTGCCTCTTTGGTCGATTGCAATTTGCGCGCTTGCGGGGATGATTCCCTACGTTGCGTGCGGTTGCGTTTTCGACGGCGATTTTTTCAGATTCGGACTGTCGGCGTTGTTTGCCGTCGTTATGACTTTTTGCTTCGGCATTTGCGCCTATGCGGTGTTCGTGCGCTCGATTCTGCACAAGGCAACCGTTGACGAACTCATTTGCGGCGGCATAACTCTCGCCGTCACGGGTTACGCGTTGTCGGGCGTGGGCGGCTACGGCTTTTACACATACGGCGCGGTTCTGTCTTTTTGCGTGCTGTTCTGCTCGGTTTGTTTCAAGCCGCAAACCACGCTTTTCGTCGGAATATTGCTCGGCTCGGGTATGAGCGTTGCAAGGTGGGATATGACCTATCTCGGCGCGGCGGTCGCGCTCGCAACTGCGGCGGTTGCGTTTTCGCCGTTCACAAAGTGGTCGTCTGCACTCGCAATCGTCGCAGTCGAGGGCATAGAGTGGCTTCTCGACGCATATTCGGGCGCAGGGTGGCAATCGCTTACGATGTGCGCCGTCGGCGTGGTTTGCGCGCTGTGCGTTCCCTCGTCGGTAACCACCAAAATCAAAGGTCTTGCAAAGGGGGATAACCGCAGAGCGTACACGGGCGTCGTGAACAGGCGAGGCAGAGAACTCGCCGCAAGGCTTTCGTCCGCTTCCGACGTGTTTTACGATATGTCCAAAAATCTCGAACAGGTTGCGCAAAACTCGTCCGAGTGTTCCCCCGACAAACTCGCAAAAGAGGTTGCAAAAAGTTTTTGCGGACGTTGCCGCGACAGAGAGATATGTTTCACCGCGCTCGGATCGGATACGGCAAGCGTACTCTTGCCTATGGCGGACGCGGCTGTCAACAGGGGCAAGGTTACGATTCTCGATATGCCGCCGTTCGTGACGAGCAGATGCTCGAATATGCACTCACTCGCCTCTGCGATAAACACAAGCGCCGAAGCGTACAAAAAGAGAATGAGCGAGGCAAAAAGCCTCGTTGCGTGCAAAAGTCTGATGTCCGAGCAGTTCGCAGGGGTTGCGCTCGTTCTCGATTCGCTTGCGACGTCTTGCGCCGAGCAAGTCAATTTTGCTTCCGACGACGTGGAACTTCTAAAAAGCGAACTTCTCAAACACAACGTCGTGGCAAGCGAAATCGTGATATGCGGCGAAGGTTCGAAATCGAGCGCGACGTTGCTCGTAAGAAATTCCGACGCGCAAAAAGCCGTCGTTGCAAAAATCGTATCTAAACATCTCGGTTGCAAAATGGAAGTGTCCAAAATTCAGGACAAAGGCTCGCAAAAAGCCATATATCTCGATTGCGCGCCAGTCTATGAGGTGGCGTTCGGCACGGCGCAGAAAAGATACGGCGAGGAAAGCGAAAGCGGCGACACCGTCAGCGTGCTTTGTCCGTCGAGAACTCGCCGACTTTTCGCCATTTGCGACGGTATGGGACACGGAAGCAACGCAAGCAAAACCAGCAAAAACGCCGTGCGTATGATTGAAAGTTTCTACCGCGCGGGCATAGATTCGGGCATAATTTTGAGCCTTGCAAACAAGTTGCTCAAAATAGGCGCGGAAGATATGTTTTCCTCTCTCGACATCGCTGTTCTCGATATGCAGTCGGGCGGTCTTGACGTTGTAAAACTCGGCTCGGCAAGCAGTTTCATCATTCGCAAGGAAAACATCGAAATGCTCACTTGCACTTGCGCGCCCATAGGAATCGTGGACGACGTCGAGAGCATAACGTCGCGCTATCAACTTTTCGACGGCGATATGCTTCTTATGATGAGCGACGGCGTATTCGACGTGCTCGACGGTTCGGGCGTTTGCGAAGCGATTGACGAAATCGACACGCAAAATCCCCAAACGCTCGCCGACGCAATCCTCGAAAAAGCACTGCAAAAGGGCGCAAACGACGATTGCACCGTGCTTGCAATGCGACTTTTTATGGTGTAAACGAGTCGCTTGTAATAGCACTACGCGTTTTTGAGCATATTCGGGTGACATAATGTGTTGTGTTTTTTGTCCGTTTGCTGTATAATTGCCGTATGGCAAACGATATTCAAATAAATTTGAATAAGTTTTTTGAAAATCCGTCTTTTTCAGGCAAGAAAATAGGCGTTGCGCTCAGCGGCGGCAGAGATTCCGTCGCGCTTGCCTATGCGCTAAAAACGGCGGATATTCCTGTGATTGCAATCAACGTCGAACACGGAATTAGAGGCGAAAACAGCCTCAAAGACAGCAAATTCGTCGAAGATTTTTGCAAAAAATACGATATTCCGCTTTTGAGTTTTTCGCTTGACGTGCCGTCGTTTTGCGAGGAAAACGGCTATACGACAGAGCAGGGCGCGCGCATTTTGAGATACGAGATTTTCGACAAGGTTCTTGACGAGGGCAAATGCGACTATATCGCGCTTGCGCACCACGCCGACGACCAAGCGGAAACGATTTTTATGCGCATAATTCGCGGCACGGGCGTTAGAGGTCTTTGCGGTATGAAAGAGGTGAGCGGCCGCTATATTCGCCCTCTTCTTAACTGCACGAGAGAGGATATAAACGCTTTCGTCGAGCAAAACGCGCTTCCGTTTGTCGAGGACGAAACCAACGCCAATACGGCGTACACTCGCAATTTTATCCGCGCCGAACTCGTAAAAATCAAGCAAAAATTCCCGTATCTTTGCACGTCGGTGTCGAGGCTTTGCCAAAACGCAAACGAAGTTTGCGACTATATCGACCAAAACACGCCGAGTTTGAAACTCGAAAACGGCGAAGTCGCGGTGAACGTCAAGTATATGGACGGCTCGCTCGAAGGCAAGGAACTCGTGCTGAAAGCGGCAAAACTTCTCGGCGTTTGTCAGGACATAGAGCAACGCCATTTTCCGCTCGTGTTCGACCTCGCAAAAGCGCAAAACGGAAAAAGAATCGAACTTACGCACGGAATTTGCGTGCATAAAGAGGGCGAAAACCTCGTTTTTTCAAGGCAAAACGGCACTTGCGACAATGCAATCGATACGTTTCAAACAAAATTCGAAGCGCGAGATTTCGACGAATTCGGCGTGTCGGTTAAGCGCTCGGACAGAAAAGAATACGAGGCGCAAAAGGGCAGGGGCGCGCTTTTTATCGACGGCGACAAAGTGGCGGAAAACGCCGTGCTGAGATACAGAAAAGACGGCGATTTTATTGAAAAATTCGGCGGCGGCTCAAAGAGTATAGGCGATTTTTTTACGGACAAAAAAGTGCCGCTGCGGAAAAGAGATTCGCATGTGTTGCTTGCGAGCGGCAACGAGGTCTTGGCTGTCTTCGGTTTGGAAATTTCCAAAAAGGTCGCAATCGACGAGGATACGAAAAACATATTGAAACTTACGAAAAAATAAACGTGTGTACCGAAAACGCACCAAAGAAATCATTATTATGAGGTATAGAAAATGTACGGCAAGGAAATCAAGAAAGTTCTTATCGAACGTCAAGACATCGCAAAAAGAGTGAGCGAACTCGGAAAGCAAATTTCAAACGACTATAAGGGCGAATCCGTCACGCTCGTTTGCACTTTGAGGGGCGCAAGCATATTTTTTGCAGACCTCGTCAGAGAAATCGAAGGCGACGTCGTGATTGACTTCATCGCGGTTTCGAGTTACGGCTCTGGCACGAGTTCGAGCGGCGAAGTGAAGATGATAAAGGATTTGTCCGAACCCATCAAAGACAAAAACGTGATTATCGTCGAGGACATCATCGACACGGGAATCACGCTTTGCTATCTCAAAAAACTTTTGCTTGCGCGCGCGCCGAAATCCCTCAAAGTCTGCTCGCTTCTCGACAAGCCGTCAAGACGTAAAGTGGACTTTAAAGGCGACTACATCGGATTTGAAATCGAAAACGAATTCGTCGTCGGTTACGGTCTCGATTACGACGAAAAGATGAGAAACTTCAAAGACGTTTGCGTGCTTGCCCCAGAGGTCTACGGTGGCTGAAAAAGAGGACAAACTCAAACTGCTTGCAAGCCTTATAAAGCCCTATGCGACCCTCTACGAAGTGGGCGGCGCGGTGCGTGACGAACTGCTCGGCATAGAGCGGTTCGACATCGACGTTTGCTCAAAACTTAGGGTTGAAGACGTCAAAAAGATATTGTTAAACACCGATTTTGTCGTTTCGGACAAAAATCTGCGTATGGGAACGGTGCATATATCTTGCGGAAAATTCGTGTGCGAATACACGACTTTTCGCACGGACAGTTACGACACGGCAAGCGGCGAGCATACTCCCAAAGACGTTGCTTTCACAACGGATATGAGCCTTGACGCAAGGCGCAGAGATTTCAAATGCAACGCCTTATATAAGGACGTTGAAACGGGCGAAATCGTCGATTTGCTCGGCGGCGTCGCCGACGTAAAAAACAAAATCATATCCACAGCCGACGAGCCGAACGTCGTGTTCGAGGCGGACGGACTTAGAGTTTTGCGTATGGTGAGATTTGCCGCCGAACTCGGATTCGAGGTGGAAAAAAACACCTTCGAAACCGCAAGAAAAAACGCGTGGCGAGTCAAAGATTTGGCTGTCGAGAGAGTGCGCGACGAGTTTGAAAAAATCCTCGTTGCCGACACGAAACACAAGGAACTTGGATTGAAAAACGCGCATATCAGAGGCGTTGAAATGCTCGACGAACTCGGAATCCTCGATATGCTTCTTCCCGAACTCGCAACGCTCAAAGGCGTGGAACAACCAAAGAAATATCACCTTTACGACGCGTTCAATCACTCGCTCAAAGCCTGCGATTACGCGCCGCCGAGATTGAGATTTGCCGCACTGCTACACGACGTGGGCAAGGCGGAAGCGATAAGACAAAACGGAAATATGCACGACCACGCTCGAATAGGCGCGCAAATGGCGGACGAGATTTGCAAGAGATTCAAATTGCCTACCGCTCAAAGAAAGAGAATCGTTAAACTCGTGGCGTTGCATATGACGGACATAAAAGGCGATACGTCTACGGCAAAGTTGAGACGATTCGTTGCGATAAACTACGACGTGATTTTCGACCTTTGCGACCTTATGGACGCAGACGCTATGGCTTCGTCGGGAAAAATCGACAGAGAAAACAGAATCCGCAATATCGCTATCGAAATGCAAAATGACGGTTCGCCGCTGTCGGTGAAAGAGTTGAAAATAAACGGAAACGACCTCGTAAATCTCGGCGTGGACGAAAAATCGCGCGCTACGATTCTCAACGAGTTGTGGCTCGATACGGTTATGAATCCCGCGCTCAACGACAGAGATAAGGCTCTTGCGTACGTCGAAAAAAGAATAAGTCAATAAGTAAATCTGTAAGAAAAATAACGACATACGAGGAAAAAATACGAAGAAAAATCAATAGTAAACCGAAAGATTAAACGTTAAGAAAACAAACAGCAAATACAAAGTAGGTGAGGCTGATATGACAGGATTGTACGTTATGGTTGCGGTGTGCATCGCACTCTTAATCGCTTGCATTGCGATGTGCGTCCTTTTGCTCAAAAAAAGCGGCGGAAAATCCCCTAACGCCGAAATCGCAGGCGTTAGAGAGGAAAACGAAAGACTCAAAAACGAAATCGACACCGCTATGAAAATCAACAACTCTATGTTGCTCGGAACGCTCAACGTTCAGTCCGAAAACATAAAGTCGGTGGGCGAGCGTATGGACAGATTCGTGCAAATCACGCAAAGAGGTTTGGAAGAAGTCAAGACGCAAACCGCCCAAAGCATAGCCGCGCTTCGCGTGGCAAACGAGCAAAGCATTGCGACTCTCACGGCTCTTAACGCAAACAGTATGAAAGAGATGAAAGAGGACAACGCAAAGCAACTCGAAAAAATGCGCGAAACCGTAGACGAAAAACTCAGCGCGACCCTCGAAACGAGATTCAATCAGTCTTTCAAAATCGTCAACGACAGGCTCGAAGAAATCAACAGGACTTTTTCCGAACTTCAAAACTTGCAGACGGGCGTCAACGACCTCAATCGCATTTTTAAAAACGTCAAAACGCGCGGAACGTGGGGGGAAGTGTCGCTTGAAAATCTGCTTGCGCAAATCCTCGCGCCCGAACAATATCAAAAGCAGGTGCGCATAAAGAGGGGAAGCGAAGATATGGTGGACTTTGCCATTCGTATGCCGGGGAAGGGCGACGAAGAAGTGCTGTTGCCCATTGACGCAAAGTTTCCCGTCGAGGACTACGCGCGCCTTGTCGAAGCATCCGAAAAGGGCGACCCCGACGGCGTGGAAGCGGCAAGCAAGGCTCTTGCGGCTCGCGTGAAAGGCGAGGCTATGAGCATAAGAGATAAGTACGTCAATCCGCCCAAAACCACCGATTTTGCGATTATGTACCTTCCCACCGAAGGCTTGTACGCAGAGATTATCAAACGCGAAGGACTTGTCGAGGACATCCAAAACAAGTTCAGAATCGTGGTGTGCGGACCGACCACGATTGCGGCGTTGCTCAACAGTTTGCAAATGGGATTCAGAAGCGTCGCTATCGAAAAACGAAGCACCGAAATAGGCAAACTTTTGCAAGGATTTATGAGCGATTTCGCGCTGTTCACGAAGTACTTAAAGCAGACGGGCGACCGTTTGGACACCGTGAAAAAGTCGCTTGAAAACGCCGAAGAACGCACGAGAATCATCGGCAAAAAACTCAACAAAGTCAACAGCCTTTCCGACGAGAAAGGACCTGATATGGAACAACTTATAGCGTCGTCTACCGATGACGAAATCACGTTTGAGGACGGAACGTATGAAGGCTGATTTGCACATTCACACAAACAAAAGCGACGGCTCTCTCTCACCGAGAGAAGTCGTTCGCTGGGCAAAAAACAAGGGCTTGGACGTTATGGCAATCACCGACCACGACACCGTGGCGGGGCTTGACGAAGGGCGCGACGAGGCGCAGAAAGTCGGCATAAAATTTGTCGGCGGAATTGAACTGAGCACCTTTTCAATTTGCGAAATCCATATTTTAGGATACAATATCGACTACAAAAACCCCGATTTCTTGCAAGAACTGCAAAAAGTGCAGGATATGCGCAAGGATAGGAATATCCGCATAGGTCAAAAACTCAAAGACCTCGGAATCGACGTCGACATCGACTTTGCGGCAAACGGACTCGGTCGTATGAATATGGCGCGTCAACTCGTGAAAGAAGGATATTGCAGAGATATCAACGACGCTTTCGACAGATACCTTAAACCCGGGGCGAAAGCGTATTGCGAGGCAAAAAGACTTACGCCCGTCGAGGCGGTGAAACTCATAAAGAAATACGGCGGTTTCGCTTCCGTCGCACACCCGAAAAAATACTTGCTCGACAAACGCCTCGATATGTTGCTCGGCGGTCTTAAACAGTTCGGACTCGACGGAATGGAACTCAACTATCCCTCGCACAACGAGCAGGACAAAAAGAACTTTGCCGCGCTTATGGAAAAGCACCGTTTGTTGCCAACGGGCGGAAGCGATTTCCACGGCGACGAGGACAAGAACTTCGTCTACGACCTCGACCAAAGAACAGCAAGAAGATTGCACGTTTAGCCTAAAAATTTTCGCTAAACGCGCAATCAACTATATCGTTGCTTGTCGCAACGGTGAAATTCTCGCTTTGCGAGAGTGAAATTGTGACTCACGTCACAATGGAATTGCGGCAAAGCCGCAGTTAAGGAAAATTTGAATATGAGCAATATAATAAATAACCCCTAACGGCGGCGTTGCCAACGTTAGGGGTTATTTGAATTTTTTGCTTATCTTTTGTCTTATTTTCGGTCGTTATTCTGCTTACTTTATGCCTTTTACGTCGTAACCGGCGTTTTCGACTGCGGACTTCAAGACGGAATCGTCTACGTTCGCCGCAAGCGTGACGACCGCGTTTTTATCGTCGAGCGATACCTCGACTTCCGTTACGCCGCTTACCTTTGAAAGCGCTTCCTTGACGTGCTTTACGCAGTGCATACACATCATACCTTCGATTGAAATAGTTTTTTGCATAGTGTTTCCTTCCTTTTGATTATTTTGTGCCGAATTTGTTTGATTTTCGCTTGCGTTATCGTCGTTTTCGACTTTTCCGCTTGCTTCGCTCGTCGCTTGATTTTCAGCGTTCGAAACCTCGATATTTTGCGTATTTTCGGCAGTTATAGTTTGAGTTTGCTCGTCGTCTTTATGCACGGATTCGTTTGATTTTACCGCTTGTATAACCTCGTTCACGTCGAAAGTTACGGGCGGTTTTTTGCGCTTCGTGTGCTTGTTCAAATTGACGAGGTTGAGCCTCAAAGCGTTGAGCACCACGCATACGCTGGAAAGGCTCATTGCGCCTGCGGCAATCATCGGATTGAGCGTGACGTTTATCGGGTCGAAAGACAGCACGCCTGCCGCAATCGGTATGCAAATGACGTTGTATATGAACGCCCAGAACAAGTTTTCTTTGATGTTGAGAAGGGTGCGCCTCGAAAGCGTGACGGCTTTTGTCACATCCGAAAGGCTTGACTTCATAAGCACGACGTCCGCGCTGTCTATGGCGATATCCGTGCCTGCGCCGATTGCTATGCCGACGTCCGCGCGAGAGAGGGCGGGCGCGTCGTTTATGCCGTCGCCGACCATAACGACTTTGCCGTACTTTTTGAGGGAAGATACCACGCGGTCCTTGTCTTGCGGCAATACGTCGGATATGACCGCGTCTACGTTGCACTCGTCCGCAATGGCTTTTGCGCTGAGCGAGTTGTCGCCTGTGAGCATAACCACGCGCAAACCTTGTTTTTTGAGGGTGGAAATTGCTTGCGCGCTGTCGGGTTTTATCTCGTCCGCAACGGCAATCACGCCTGCGATTTTGCCGTCGAGAGCGAAGTAAAGGGGCGTTTTGCCTTGCTTCGAGAACGCGTTTGCAACCTCTTGCGCTTCGTCCGTAAGCAAGGAATTTTCACGCATTAACGAGGCGTTGCCGATGAGTGCGTCGAGTCCGTCGAGCGTGCCTTTTATGCCGTGACCCGACAAGTTTTGGAAGTTGTCGGCGGCAGGAATTTCGCCGTTTGAAATCTCTTTTGCGCGGTTTACGATTGCCGAAGCGATGGGGTGTTCGCTTCCCGATTCGAGCCTTGCGGCAAGCAAAATCAAGTCGTTTTGTCCGACCGTTCCGAGCGATTTCACATCGGTTACGACGGGCGTTCCTTTGGTGATCGTGCCCGTCTTGTCAAGCACGATTATATCCGTTTTGCCCGCTTCTTCGAGGGCGGTTGCAGTCTTGAAAAGCACGCCTGCTTTCGCGCCTATTCCGTTGCCGACCATAATCGCGACGGGGGTTGCAAGACCCAGCGCGCAAGGGCAACTTATGACCAAAACGCTGATTGCGTGTTTGAGGGATTGTTCGACGTCTTTGGTGATTGAAATCCAGACTATGAAAACGAGCAAAGCAACCAAAATGACGGTTGGTACGAATATTCCCGACACTTTATCTGCCGTTTTTGCAATCGGGGCTTTCGAAGCCGATGCGTCCTCGACGAGTTTTACGATGCCCGAAAGGGTGGTGTTTTCGCCCACTTTTTGCGCTTTTACGATTACGAATCCGTTGAGGTTGGTAGTGCCCGAAATGACGCTCGAACCCTCGCTCTTGTCGACGGGCATACTCTCGCCCGTGACGGACGATTCGTTGACAGTCGTTTCGCCGCTAACTATCACGCCGTCGGCGGCGAAGTTCTCGCCGGGGCGCACCGTGAACAAGTCGTCGACGTTCAAATCGGATACGGGGATTTCCGTTTCGATTCCGTTTTTAAGCACTCGCACCGTCTTGGGCGCAAGGTTCATAAGTCCTTTTATCGCCGAAGTGGTTTTGCCTTTGCTGTACGCTTCCAAAGTTTTGCCGAGCGTTATGAGCGCGAGTATCATCGCCGCCGACTCGAAGTACAAGTTGTGCGCGAGGTGGTGAAGATGCTCGGGGTGTACGCCTGCCTGTATCATAAGCGCGACGCTGTATACGAAGGATATCGCGCTGCCCATCGATACGAGCGTGTCCATATTCGGCGCGCGGTGGATAAGGCTCTTTGTGCCGCTCACGAAAAACTTGCCGTTGACAACCATAATCACCAGCGACAGCACGAGTTCGTATATCGCGATTGCCATCGGGTCGTCCTTGAACGACAGCGGCCAGTCCCACATAACCACGCCCATAGAAACGTACATAAGCGGCAAGAGCAGTGCGATTGAAATCGCAAGGCGAATCACCATAACGAGTATGGGATTCATTTTGTCTTTTTTTTCGGATTTGTCGCTCGCGAGGGCGGCTTTGTAGCCTGCTTCCGCCACCGCTTTGCATATGTCCTTTGCCGTGAGCGGCGAATCGTACTCGACGAGCATAGAGTTGGTCAAAAGGCTGACGCTTACGCTCTTTACGCCGTCGAGCGCGCCAACGACTTTCTCGACTCTCGCCGAGCAAGCCGAACACGACATTCCCGATACGCTGAATTTTTGTTTTTCCATACGTCACCTATTATTTCATTTTCTTGATGAGTTCAATCGCTTCGTTGAGAATTTGTACGTTGCCGTCCTGCACGTTTTCCACCACGCACGTTTTGAGGTGTTCGCCAAGTATCTCGTAGCCGAAACTTTCAAGCGCGCGCTGTACCGCCGACAACTGTATGAGTATGTCGCCGCAATAGCGATTGCCGTTGAGCATATTTTTGATTCCGCCGAGTTGCCCGATTATGCGATTGAGCCGCGAATTGAGCGATTTCAATTCTTCTTCGCTTCGGGGCGTGTGCTTTTGATGAGTGCAACACGAGCAACAAGCCGTACATTGTTTTTCGTTATTTTCCATTGTGTACCTCACATACCCTATGGGGGTATATTGAGTATAAATCCGCATATCGATATAGTCAACGGATTTTCGGAATTTTTCGAAAAAAATTGAACCGCTTGTCACTTTGCGCGATAGCGTGGGAATCCGACGTAGCGAAATGCGGCTTCGCCTTGACCTACACGTCGCAACGTGCGTTGCTTCTCGCAATGTCGTATGGAAAAATGGAAATTCAAATTTACTGCTTGTTAGAACGGGCAGTCAATCGGACTTGTTTTAAGATACAAACGTAAAATAAATCGCGTTTCGGGCGAGGTGTGGAAAGACATCTCGCTTTTTTGTTGAAAATTTTTGAAAAAACTTTGCAAATCGTCCAATAAAACGATTGCTTGGATTGTATATATAATATAAAATATATAACATAATGCGTGTATGCGCACACAGACGGAGAGTAAAATGAGAAGTACAAGGATAGGACAAACCAAACTGAAAAAGTGTATGAAGTGGACTGCGAGCGGATTGCTGCTTGCGGTGATGTTTGTCCTCGTCTTTGCCGGCACGCTCTCCGGTGCTTTCGGCATTGAAAATTCCCTTCAACAAAACGGCATTATAGGAAACGTTGCAAACGGCGTGTCGACGTCAGGCACTACCACAACGCTTGCGACAAGCGATTTGATGGGTGACTCTCATTCTTTGAATCCCACTTCGACGAGCAACTGGTTGCCTGAAAGTTGGAACGGCGGTACCGGTAGTAGCAATAACCCGAAATTTGACGATACTTCTGACTTTTTGCCGTTCAAAGTGAAGTTTAACGCAAATTCCGAAATTAAAGGTCCGACATCAGGTACTTGGGACGACGATAAAATTTGGGGATTCGGCACGCTAACGTTTGCAACGGTTGGTATTTTCGGACAAAGTGACCAAGGCGACGCGGGAATGGTTGCTACATTGACAACAACTATTCGTGTTCCACAAAGTATTACAAAAATTAATTTTTCCGCAAAACTTTTTGCCGGTGCGTATAGAAACAAAACTTCAAGCAAGACTTTTTCCACGCAAACAATAGGCAGTTTGTTAAATGGCAGTACCGTTTTGTCTACTGACAGCATAACCGTAAGCAGTTCCGGCAATACGCAAAAAAAAGATACGAAAACGTGGAACGCGACAAACGTCGATATATCGGGCGTTGCTGTTTCAAGCGGTTATAGAAATATTACGTTGCAGTTGCAAATGGTTGCAAAGAAACAAGACGTTTCGGGCTATGGCGACCGTTCAAATGCGATGTCGCTCATCGGCGATATAAGCCTTTCTTATGCAGGTCGCTATCAAGTGGCGTTCAACGGAAACGGAAGCACTAAAGGCTCGATGAGCAATCAAGTGCTTACATACGGCGCAGGCGATTCGCTCAATTTGAATCAGTTTGAAAGAGCGGGTTACAAATTTACGGGTTGGAATGACCAAATCGACACAAACGGAAACGGAATCGGCAATAGTTTTGCAGACGGTGCGACGATTACGGAAGATTTTACAAAAACGCCGTCAACGTCGAGCGCAAACGGCATAGTCGCAAAAACGTTGTATGCACAATGGACGCCGTTGTTTGGTTTGATATATCACCAAAACGCTTCGTCGGGCGATACTAAGACGATTTATTATAATATCGAAGGCGGCTCGCAGATAACCTTGTATACGGCAGACGACTTTGCCGCAACGGGCGTGCTCGGGGGATTTGCGAAATCGGGCTATTATTTTGCAGGGTGGGCGGATTCTGCCGACTCTCAAACGCCGTTGCCGAGCACGATTACGGCAGGCGCAAACGGTCAAACGCGCGATATTTACGCTATTTGGAAACCCATTGAATACACGATATATTTCGATAAAAACAATGCGAGCGCAAGCGGCACTGTCAACAATATCGGCGGCTACGGCGGAAGCGCAATAGCAAGTTTGCCCTACGGCTATCATATGCAAGACGGCTTCTTTACGGGGTGGACGTTGAACGCTACGGGAAGCGGCACTTTCTACAAAAAGGGCGAGGGTATCTCGGCAACCGCTCTCAATGCGATTTTGACAAACGCGCAAAACAAAAAGATAGACACGGCAAGCGTTTCGTTGAGATTGTACGCGCAATGGGTGACTAATATCGAGTTCGGCAAAGACTCGGGACACCTCGACGAAAAGTGGGGTTCGCAGAGCAATCCGTACGTCATTCGCAACGTCACGCAACTCAACAACCTTGCAAAAATCGTAAACGCAAACTGCTCGGCTTCGGCGAGCGGCGTGGTGGGCAGTATCGTCGGCTCGTCTTACGCTTATGCGACGAATCCGCTTGCGAGCGCGAGCGGCAGATACGCAAACTGCTATTTCAGACTCGACATCGATATAACGAATATGTCGGGCTTTACGACGCCTATCGGCACGAATACGGCGGCGTTTTCAGGATTTTTCGACGGAAACAATAAAACTTTGAGCGGAATCGCTATCAACAAGGCGGGCAGTTACGTCGGTCTTTTCGGCTATACGAACGGCGCAACCATTCAAAACCTCACGATTTCGGGTTCGGTGAAAGGCTCGAAATACGTCGGCGGCGTTGTCGGCTATGCCCTCAACACAACCATTTACAACGTAACAAACAATGCGACCGTCACCGCAAGATATTCGGTGGACAACGATGCGGGCGGAAGTATCATTCAATACGACGGTGGCAACCAAACGAACGAAGGATTCGATAAAGTGTTTGACGGAACGGACAAGAAGTTCTGCGGCACGCAATCGGGTATGAGTTTCGTTGCGGATTTGGGAAGCAGTTCGGCGATTTCCGGTTTTGCAATCACAAACGCAAACGACACGGCAAGCAACGCAAGCAGACGTCCGAAAACTATTCAGATTTGGGGTTCGGACGAAAGCACGAATCACGGCAATAAAAACGGTTCGGGAAATGCGGGCGCGTCACCGACGAGCAAAGGCTATACGAACTGGAATCTCGTATTTTCGATAGATACGAACAATTTTTCATCGGCGAACTACGAGAGAGTGGAATTTGCTTTTGACGGAAACAAAACCTATAGATACAGATACTACTGGGTTTACGTCATAAGCGCGGG
>URTQ01000012.1 GCA_900550855.1 uncultured Eubacteriales bacterium | reverse complement strand
CGGCTTGCCTCAAAATCGTGTACGCCTATGTACACTGGGTTTTGATTCAAGCCGCACCTTTCGCGTTATTCATCGATTTATCGCAGTTTTATATGCTTATTTGCGGAATAAAACAAAAATCCATCGGCTGTTGCCGATGGACTTTGCGTTTGTGTTAATCTCGATTATTTGACTTTCTTTTCCTTTCTCTTCAAGGACTTGCAGAAGCAAAGACCGAGAATGAGTTGCAACAAGCCGAGTCCTGCCGACACGAAGAACATATATTGTTGTCCTTCGATTGTGTTGAGGAAGAATGCGAGAATGTTGCCTTCGAAAAGGGTTTTGTCCGTAACCAAATCCGCAAGGAAGGGGCGGAACATCAACACGATTGCGCCTGCCGCCAAAACGATGCTCATAATGAGGTTGTACGCTCTGCCGTACTTCTTGCCGCAAGCGGATACGAGTGCGACGATGAAGTTGATGCCTGCAAGCGTGAACACGATCATAGGCAAAATCGTCAAGATACCGACAACCGGATTGTCGAAATACGCTTTGAATGCGCCGAAGTCCTGAATCATCGCGTTCCAGCAAGAAATGCCGTCGAGATAGCGGATTCCGAACAAGTCGTTTTCAATCGTGCCCGCATTGACGAGGTAACCCACCACCGACAACGCGATAAAGAGAAGGGACATAATCATCATCGTGATGTTTCTGCCGATACCGCTGTGTTTTGCCTTGACTTTGGTTTGAGGCGCGGCGGCTTCCTCGTTTGCGTAAACGGGTTCGAAGTTCGTTTGGGGTTGAGTATATGCCGGCGCTTGTTGAACGAGCGTGGCGGGAGTTGTGTCTATTTTGTTGATTTTAACGCCGATGGTCACTCCGCAACTGGGGCATTTGATACGATGCTTATAGCCGTCGGGAAGCGATTCCATATTCGCAGGCGGCTCGAAACTGATTTCGGCTCTGCAACTGGGACATCTTGTATACATAGTTCATCTCCTTAAAAAACTATTCTTTCGATATTATATTATTTTCGTAAGATAAAGTCAATGATAGAAAGGCAAAAATTTGCACAAATTTCGAGCCAAAACGCGCGAGAGGGCGGCGTTAATCGCCAGATTTTTGCACAAAATGCATTTTATCGTATCGTTTTTAGATGATAAACGCCGTGTTGTGCGAAAATATACAAGACTATTTTTTGTCAAAAACGCCAAAATCAGCCCGTTTTTCGCACTTTGTTTTCGACGAATCGTTTCATACTGACGTAATCGGCGCAGACGGTGAGTATGTAGCGTTGTCTGTCCTCGTGGGATAGGGTTTTCATCTTCTCTTGGTCGGCAAAGCACGCAACGGGATTGACGACGGTTTCGCCCTCTTTTTGCATTTGGCACAATTTCAAAAATATCGCCTTTTGTTCGGGCGTCGCGCCTTGCGGCACGCTCTTTTCGCTGTCGTATTTGTTGTCGCAAAGCCTCGATTTCGCGTTTTTGGCGAGTTCTCTCAATGCGCAGTTTTTGTGTTTTACGTTGCTCATATCCGCCTCCTCGACTTATGTTAGCACAAGTCGCGCAAAAAGAAAGTCGGCGGGCAAAACAAGACACGATTCGGCACTATTCGCTCTGTTTCTTTCTTTTTCTTTTGACGATTTTCGAGCGGATAAACGGCAAAACGCATACGCCGAGCGCATACGCCGCGACGCCGTACAGCGTCGGGCAACCTTGCATAAAAAATTCCACGCAAAGTATAAATCCCGCGCCGAGCGCGCAGGTTGCGAAAAAGTCGACGAGAACTCTCTCGAAAAAGCCGCCTTTTTTGAAATAAAGCAACGCAAAAACGCCTGCGACGACGCCTGCCGCAAGGCAAAGCGCAAAGCAAATCGCTTGCGCTTTCGCGTTTGCGCCGAGATACAAAGTCGTCATTTGAAAATGCGTTTTGCAAACGACGTGGGCGCGCCCGAAGCGGAATATTTGAGGGCGTTGACCTGACCCTCGATTTGCAGTTTGCCCTCTGTTACGTCAAGGTTTTTCACGCTCAGATTCTGACCGCTCACGGTGAGCGTTTCGTCTTTTAGACGAATCACAATCGTTTTGTCGGTGAAAGTCGGCACGTCCTCAACCCCCGTAACGCTCATTGCGTGCAAGTGGTCGAGTTCGACTTTGTGGCTCGTTTTCTGCGCCGTTTTGGCGGCTTGGTCTATTGCTTTTTGATTTGACGTTTTGGAAAAATCCATATTACCCCTTTCGTGCGTGGCACATTTCATTGACAATAATATTAAAAAAGAATAAAATATATGCAATATTCAAAACAAGGCGGTGACAAAAGTTGTCGGACGAAAGCAAAAACATAGCCAAAAACGGCGATAAAAAGCGCAAAAAACTGCGTTTACAACTCGACCATTCGGCGAAGTTTTATCCCATTATGTCCACCAAAAAGGTGCAAAGTCTTTTCAGAATTTCCGCTTTGATGAAAGAGGACGTCGACAGAGAAAAGTTGCAAATCGCCCTCAACGAAGTGTTGCCGAGATTCGAGGCGTACAGCGTGCGACTCAAAAAAGGGTATGCCTGGCACTTTTTCGAGCATAACGACGCGCCTTGCAAGGTGTTTGACGAGGGCGCGCTTCTAAAACCCATCGACCCCGACGAAACGAACGGATACTGGTTCAGGGTGTCGTCGGCGCAAAACAAAATCATACTCGAAATCTTCCACGCGCTTGCGGACGGCAACGGCGCGCTTGCGTTTTTGAAAAGTATCGTGAAAAGATACCGCGAAGTGTGCGGATTCACCGTCGACGACGAGGACGTTATAGACTGGCAGAGCGAACCCGTTTCGGAAGAAACCGAGGACGGATTCGAGAAAAACTACAAGCCCATATCCCTCGGACAAATGAATCTCAAAGCACTTGCGGGCAAAGTGCCTCATCGCATAAAAGGTACGCTGTCGAAAGACGGCTACGAGGTGAGCGAGGGCGTCGTCGAGGCAAAAGACGTGCTGAAACGAGCAAAGGAAATCGGCGTGTCGTTTACGGCGTACGTTGCGGGCGTGCTTGCGTATTCGATTGAAAAAACCTGCGCAAACAAAGTGCCGATTGCGGTGATGATTCCCGTCAATCTTCGCGCGCTCTATCCCTCGAGGACTATGCGCAACTTCGTGACGTTCGTAAGAATCATTCTCGCGCCGTCCGAGTTCAAGAGCATAGAGGCGTGCGCAAAGGAAACGCAAAGGCAACTCAAAATCCAAACCGCAAAGGACAAACTCGACGCGTTTATATCAACGACTGTGAAAGCGCAAAAGAACTGGATTTTGAAAATCGTGCCGCTTTTCCTCAAAACCGCGATATTGCGACTGGGAAGAGTGTTTATGCGCTCGCGCCAAACCATCATATTCAGCAATCTCGGCAACGTCGTATCCCCCGAAAGTATGGGCGTGGACAGATACGTTTTGAATATGAACGTGTCCAAAAACAACACGCAAAATCTCGGCGCAATCACCACCAACGGCAAAACCACGCTCGCGTTTACGAGGGCGATAAAGGAAAAGACCCTTCCCGACGAGTTTTTTGCCGAACTCGAAAAAGAGGGTATAGCGGTGCAAAGATAACGCCAAAATAAGCAAAAAAAACAAAACGATAAAACGAAATATTCACCATCAGAGGTATATATGAAACAACTCAATTCAAGCGAACTTCGCAAACTTTATCTCGACTATTACAAGTCCAAGGGACACGCCGTAATCGGTTCTGCGTCCCTCATTCCCGAAAACGACCCGACCGTGTTGTTCACGACTGCGGGTATGCACCCCCTCGTGCCGTACCTTTTGGGCGAAAAGCACCCTGCGGGCAATCGTTTGACGGACGTTCAAGTGTGCGTGCGCACGGGCGATATCGATGAAGTGGGCGACGCAACCCACTGCACGTTCTTCGAGATGCTCGGCAGATGGTCGCTGGGCGACTACTTCAAAGAGTATGCGATTGCTTGCTCTTACGATTTTCTTCTCAACCAACTCGAATTCGACAAGGATAAATTTGCGGTTACGGTGTTTGCAGGCGACGAGGATTGCCCTCGCGACGAGGAAAGCGCGTCCTACTGGAAAGCGCAAGGCATTCCCGAAGACCACATCTTCTACTGCAATAAAAAGCACAACTGGTGGGGTCCTGCCGGTATAACCGGTCCTTGCGGTCCGGACACCGAAATGTTTATCGACACCGGCAAACCCAAATGCTCGGACGATTGCTCGCCTGCGTGCGATTGCGGCAAGTACGTCGAAATCGGCAACGACGTGTTTATGCAGTACTTCAAGAATGCGGACGGCACGTTCTCGCCCCTCAAACAAAAGAACGTCGACGAGGGTATGGGACTTGAAAGAATGCTTTGCATTCTCAACGGCTACAAATCCGTGTACGAAACCGACCTCTTTGCGTTTGCAATCAAGAAACTCGAAGAGCTTTCGGGCAAGACCTACGGCGAGGACGAAACTATGACCGTCGCAATGCGTATAATCGCAGACCATACGCGCACGGCAACCTTCCTTTTGGGCGATCCCAAAGGCGTGTCGCCCTCTAACGTCGATCAAGGCTACGTTTTGCGCCGCCTTATCCGCAGAGCAATGAGATATTGCAGAACGCTCGGAATCGACGACGGCGCGCTCGTCGAACTTGCAAAACTCTACGTCGCAAAATACGAGGAAGCATACCCCTACATCAAGGAAAACGAGGGCAGAATCGTGAGCGAACTCGAAGCGGAAAAAGACAAGTTTGCAAAGACCATCGAACAAGGCTTGAAAGAGTTTGACAAAATCGTGGCGCACCTTCCCGAAAATATGACGGTCTTCCCCGGCAAGACCGCGTTCAGACTTTACGACACATACGGTTTCCCCATCGAAATGACGGCGGAACTCGCAAAAGAAAAAGGCTACACTCTCGACAAAGAGGGCTACGATAAGGCGTTTGCAGACCATCAGGCACTCTCGAAAGCGGGTGCGGAACAAAAGTTTAAGGGCGGACTTGCAGACGGCGGCGAACTCACCGCAAGATTGCACAGCGCAACGCACCTTCTCAACGCCGCGCTCAAACTCGTGCTTCACGACGATACCATTCAACAAAAGGGCAGCAACATCACGTCCGAAAGATTGCGTTTCGACTTCAACTTCCCGCGCCCGTTGACGCAAGAAGAAATCGCCGAGGTCGAAAAGGTCGTCAACGACGAAATCGCAAAAGACAGCGAAATCAAACTCGAAGAAATGTCCGTCGAGGAAGCAAAGAAAGCAGGCGCAATCGGCGTGTTCGACAACCGCTACGGCGACGTCGTAAAGGTGTATACGATAGGCATATCCAAAGAAATCTGCGGCGGTCCTCACGCAAAACGCACGGGCGAACTCGGCAAATTCCGCATTGTCAAAGAGCAATCTTCTTCGGCAGGCGTAAGACGTATCAAAGCGGTTTTGGAATAATAATATGAAATGTGACACCCACGTTCACACCACCAATTCGCACGACGGGAAAGTGCCGCTTTCGCAAGTCGTGGAAACAGCAAAGGCGCAAGGTCTTTGCTATTTGGCAACCACAGAACATCTCGATTACGACTTCGAGTACGGCAAAAATCGCGCGCCTGTAAGGTGGCCGAATCTCGACCTCGAAAAATATTATGAGAACTGGAAAAACGCAAAATCGGCACTTGACGCGGACAAAAACAACACGTTAAACCTCTGTTTCGGCATAGAAGCGAGTTACGATTCGAGCCAAGCGGCAAAGGAAGCGTACAAAAAAGCCATTGAAAAATATCCGTTCGACATCGTTATAAATTCGGTGCATTGCGTTGACGGCTACGACGTGTACTTCAAACTCGCGTTTCTTTTCAAAACCAAAAAGAGAGTGTACAGAAGATACCTCGAAACCATTTTGGAAAGCCTCGACGCACCCTATCAATACGACACGGTTGCGCACATCGGCTACATCGCGCACGGCGCGCCTTATCGCGACAAGTTGTTGAGATACAAGGATTTTCCCAAAGAGATTGACGCCATACTCAACGGCATAATCGCAAGGGGCAAAGCGCTCGAAGTCAACTTCCATCACGAGATGGCGCCGCAACGAGATATTATCGAAAGATATTACGAACTCGGCGGTCGCAAGATAAGTTACGGCTCGGACGCGCACCGCGGCGATATTTGCAAAAACTTCGACGAGGCGTGCAAGATGTTGAAAGAGATAGGCTTCACGCAGTTAAGCACTTTCGTCAAGCACGAAGAAGTCCTCGTCCCAATCGAATGATTTGAAAAAACGGTTTCTTTTTAGGAATCGTTTTTTATTTGTGCGGATAAATGCCGTTGTGTGTGGTTTATTATAGAAGCGCGCATACATATAGCCAAAATTACGGATAATAGATAAGCAATTTTTTTGCGCACGATTGACTAATTATCAATCTTAGTTTATATTATATAAACGGCAATCGTTTTAACGATGCGCCGCGTGAGGTGAATCTATGAAAAAGAATCTCGAAAAAATTTTCGCTTCCTGCTCGATTGTCGTGGCAATCATTCTCATTATGGTGCTCGTCGTCACGGCGTTCGGCGGTATCGACGCAAACGAATTTAACAGCAAACTCGTAAGAGGCTTGATTATCACGCTCGCAATTCTCTATCTCGTTCTCTCGATAATCTCGCTTGTGCTTATCTTCGTCAACAGCGACGTGGTGAAAGAAATCACCCTTCGTCAAGAAAAGGGCGGCAGCGTGAGAGTTACGTCCAACGTCATCACCAAGCTCGTCAAAACCACTTGCAAGCAAGTCGAGGGCGTGAAGTGCCAAAAGGTCGCTCTCGTCAGCGACGAATACGGCGTACGCCTCAAAACGAACGTAAAGGTCGTGGACAAAGACGTTCTCGAAGCGGAAACCTATTTGCGCACTTTGCTCGAAGACGTGTTCCTCGGCGAGTTCGGATTTAAGTTCAGTTCCATCGAAATCAAGGTTATGGCTCTTACGCCCAAGTACAAGGCGGACCAAGCCGAAGTTCAGGCGAAAGTGGAAAAGAAACTTGCCGAAATGAAAGCGCAAGACGAAAAGAACGCTCAAAACGAGCAATCCGAAGAAACCGTAGAAAACGCAGAAGGCGCGGAAAACGCAGAGCAAACGGAAGTTTTGGGCGGCGACGAAGAAGTCGCACAAGAAACGGAAGAAACCGTCGAAGGCGAAGCCGAAGAAGTGAAAGACGAATCGCAAGAAGTCGCACAAGACGAAGCAATCGAAGGCGAAGTCGAAAACGGCGAGGAAAACGTCGAATCCGTAGAATCGGAAGAAGCGCAAACCGAGTCCGAAAGCGACGAAAAAGCAGAATAATCCAAAAAAGAATAACGTATGACGCCGTCGGCGTCAGGAGGAAATAATGAAAGAAGTTTATCTTACCCAAGAAGGTCTTGAAGAACTTAAACAAAGACTTGACTATCTCATCGTATATTTGCGTGAAGACGTTGCAAAGAAATTGCAACACGCAAGAGAACTCGGCGACTTGTCCGAAAACGCCGAATACGACGCGGCAAAACAAGAGGAAAGCCAAGTCGCTTCCGAAATCAAGGACCTCGAAGAACGCATTAAGAACGCTGTCATCATCGAAAAGAGCGGCACGCACAAAGTGTCTATCGGCAACACCGTCACCGTCGAATATCTCGGCGACCTCGACGACGAAGAAGACCGCGTTATGACCGTTCAACTCGTCGGCGAAACCGAAGCGGACTTCGCAAAGGGCAAAATCAGCAACGAATCGCCTTTGGGCAAGGCTTTGGTCGGCAAAAAGAACGGCGAAGTCGTCAGATTCACAACCGCTCACGCCACCGAAGAGTACAAGGTCGTAAACATCAAATAACAACCGTAGACAAACGCGCTTGCGCCTGCCTTTTTTGGCAAGCGTATTGCTTTTTTATAGAGAGAAATTACAATGAGTGAAGAAATCCGCAACAACGCACCCGAACAAGAAAAAGAAGTTGACGTAAACGAGGTGCGCAAGGTCAGAATCGCAAAACTCGACGAACTTGTTCAAAAGGGCGAAAATCCGTTTGAAATCACGTCCTACGAGCGCACCGCAACCGCCGGACAAATCCTTGCAAATTACGACGAGTACGAGGGCAAGGAAGTCAGCATCGCGGGCAGACTTATGTCAAAACGCATTATGGGCAAGGCGAGTTTCGGTCATATTATGGACAGCGACGGCAAAATGCAAGGCTATTTCAGCCGCGACGATATGGGCGTCGACGAATATCAGGCGTTCAAAAAGACGGACGTGGGCGATATTATCGGCATAAAAGGCTTTGTGTTCAAGACCAAAACGGGTGAAATTTCCGTGCACGTCAAGAGCGCGACTTTGCTCTCGAAATCTTTGCTTCCGTTGCCCGAAAAGTATCACGGACTTCGCGACCCCGAACTTCGCTTCCGTCAACGCTACGTCGACCTTATCGCCAACCCCGAAGTCAAGGAAGTGTTTATTAAGCGCAGCAAGATTATTTCCACGATTCGCGAAGTGCTAGACAAAAAAGGATTTATCGAGGTCGAAACCCCCGTGCTTAACACGCTCGCGGGCGGCGCAAACGCTCGTCCTTTCATCACGCACCACAACACTCTCGACATCGATATGTATATGCGTATCGCAACCGAGTTGCACCTCAAACGCTGCATCGTCGGCGGATTCGAGAAGGTGTACGAGATAGGTCGTCAGTTCCGCAACGAAGGTATGGACACCAAGCATAATCCCGAGTTTACCACCATCGAACTCTACCAAGCGTACGTCGATTACAACGAGATGATGCGCATAACCGAAGAACTTTACACGACGGCGGCAGAGCGTGTTTGCGGCGGCTTGGACATCGTCTATCAAGGCACGCCTCTTTCGCTTAAAACGCCGTGGGAACGTCTTACGATGGTCGAGGCAGTGAAGAAGTATACTGGACTCGATTTCGACAATCAACCGCTTTGCGACCTCATCGCCGCAGGCAATAAGATGGGCCTCGAAATGTCGTCCGATACCTCGTGGGGTCACGCGCTTTACAACATCTTCGACGCATTCGTCGAGGAAAAACTCACAGGACCTGTGTTTATCACCGACTATCCTGTCGAGGTCAGTCCTCTTGCAAAGAAGAAACCGTCCGATCCTCGACTTACCGAGAGATTCGAGTTCTTCATCTGCGCAAGCGAGGGCGGCAACGCTTTCAGCGAACTCAACGATCCTCTCGATCAGCGTTCGCGTTTCGAGCAACAAATGCTCGCCAAAGCCAAAGGCGACGAAGAAGCCCAACCCTACGACGAGGATTTCTGCACCGCGCTCGAATACGGTATGCCCCCAACCGGCGGACTCGGCATCGGCATCGACCGTATGGTAATGTTCCTCACGGACAGTGCGTCGATACGCGATGTATTGTTGTTCCCCACAATGAAACCTCTCAAATGATGATTGAGCGAATAACTGTGTCAACGCCCTTTTGTTCACCCGTCACGTACGATTAGTACGTTGGGCGGGTTCGCAAAAGGGCGTTTCCTTGTTCTTCATCTCAATCATCATTATCTTTTCTTTATATTTTTTTAAGTTGAAAATCATTATATCTATGTTATAATCTATCCATAAATATATTTGAGGTGAACGATGAGTTTCAATATCTTGCTCGCAGAAGACGACGAGGATATAGTCAAACTGCTTAAACTCTATCTCGAAAACGAAGGGTTCGTTACGTTCCGCGCAAAAGACGGCGTTGACGCGTGCGAGATTTTCGACAAGGAAAAAATCGACCTCGCGCTCGTCGATATTATGATGCCAAGAATGAACGGATACGAATTGACAAAATATATCCGTCAAAAGAGCAATATCCCCATTATCATTCTCTCGGCGGCGCAACTCGACAGCGACAAAATTTTGGGGCTCAATCTCGGCGCGGACGATTATATGGTCAAGCCGTTCAATCCACTCGAACTCATTGCGCGCATAAACGCGAACTTGCGCCGTTTCTACAAATTCGGCAACGCGCAGGACGAGGACACGGGCAAAATCACGATAGGCGAACTGACCCTCGACACCAACACGCTCACCCTCGAAAAGAGAGGCGTTCCCGTCAACCTCACCGCAACAGAGTATAAGATTTTGCTTATGCTTATGAAGTCGCCGGGTAGGGTGTTCACCAAAATGCAGATATACGAAGAAGTCAACGGCGACTACTACGCAAACGACGACAACACTATGATGGTGCATATCTCGAACATTCGCGACAAAATCGAGGACGACCCGAAAAATCCGCGTTACATAAAGACGTTAAGAGGTCTCGGATATAAGATTGAAAAACAATAAACTGCACAAAAACGATGATTATATGTTGCAAAACGGTGCTTTAAGTGTCGATTGCGACGATAATCGCAAAAAAGGCGGGCGCAACAAGAGAATGAAAAACGCGCCGCACATCGACAACGCAAGCTTCCTTGCGTTGCTTATTCGCAGTTTCGTTTCCTTTTCGCTGATTATAATTTTGGGCGTAGTTGCCATATTTATTTTGGTCAACTGGGCGTTTTCGCCAAACGGCATAAACATACGACAAAAAAATATTTCCGACTATAAATCCTATCTTGAAAACGGCAACTATCAAAAGATACCGTCAAACAAAATTCTCGGCGACAACGGGTGGCTGGAAGTCGTTACGGCGGACGGAAACACCGTTTATTCCACTCGCGACGAAAGCGGCGTTTATACGCAGGGCGAACTCGATTGTATAGTCCGCTACAACATCGGCGAAACGAGGGAAGTGCATAATTTCAAACTCGCAACGGACAAATATAACTACCTCGTCACCATAAGTTACAACGACAGCGAGGGCAATCCGCAAGAGCGTTACTACCTTTTGAGCAAGGGCGAGGACGGATTGTATCGAATAGTTTCGTCGTCCATTTCCACGACGAAAACGAGTTTCACGCAACAAGAGTACGAATATCTCACTTACAACGCCGTACATTCCGAACAACGATTGTATCGCCTTTCTTTCAAAGGCTCGGACGGGGTGGATTATTACGCAGTTTTCCTCACCGAAAACGAAAATAACACCGCCGTTATATATCTGCTTATCGTGGTTATAGTGCTTTGTATTCTCGCACTGTTTGCGACGGTTATGGTGTTTTACGTTCGCTACATCAACAAGCACGTACAAAAACCGCTTGCGGTGCTGTCCTACGCAATGACGACGTTCCCGTCGAAAGAAAAGCACGAGCATTTGAACTACAAAGGCTCGAAAGAGTTCGAACATCTTTACGACAGTTTCAACGAAATGGTCGATCTTCTCGACGCGAGCGAGCAGCAACGACTTGCGCTCGAAGCGGACAAACAACGTATGCTTGCAGGCTTGTCGCACGACCTGAAAACCCCCGTCACCATAATTCAAGGCTTCACGAAAGCGATAAAAGACGGTTTGGTGAGCGACGAGGACAAGCAAAAGTATTTGCAAATAATACTTACAAAATCCGACCAAATGGTTGCGCTCATCAATCAATTCTACGAGTACAACAAACTCGAACACCCCGACTTTGCGCTTGACAAAAAGCCTTGCGACGTTGCGGAACTTGCAAGAAGTTTCCTTGCGGGAATATACGACGAGTTCGAGATACGCGGCTACAATCTCGACGCGCAGATTTGCGAAGAACGCCTCGTTTGCGACTTGGACAAAGGGCAATTCTTGCGCGTGTTCGAAAACATAACGGGCAACTTCTTCAAGTATACGCCGAAAGGTTCTACGTTGCTTTTCAGCGTTCAAAGGGAAGGAAATAAGGTGAAAATCGCAATCGCGGACAACGGACTCGGCATAAACGAGGAATCGAAAAAAGACGTGTTCGAAGCGTTCGTGGTGGGCGAAAAATCCCGCAACAATCAAGGCTCGGGTCTCGGACTTGCCGTTTGCAAAAAAATCGTCACTATGCACGGCGGAAGCATAGAACTCGCAAAAGAGCCTATAAAGGATTACAACACCGAGTTCGATATTACGCTCGATTTAAGCGAGGATTCGCAAAAATGATTACCGCAAAAGTGCCTGCAAAACTCAATCTGTTGCTTGCCGTAACGGGCAAAAGAGGTAATATGCACACCCTCGATATGATTATGTATCCGTACGAAAAATATGCGGATACAGTCGAGTTTTGCCCCGAAGACGATAAAGTGGGATTCGACGTGTTCGTAAAGGGCGGTTTCGACGGCTTGGACGAGGGAAGATTTTTAGCCTTTGCGCGCGACAAATTCGACGCAATCGCAAAGCGTTTGCAAGTGGGCGGAAAAATCGAGATCTTCAAAGGCGTACCCCTCGGCGCAGGGCTCGGCGGCTCGTCTGCGGCGATAGCGTGCGCGTATAAAGCCGCAATCGAATATCTGCGCGAAAAAGGTCAAAATATGTCGTTAGATATCGAGTTTTTGCTATCTCTCGGCAGTGACGTGCCGTATATGGTTCACGGCGGCGTATGTCGCGTTTCTGGCATAGGCGAAGTCATACAGGAATTGGAAAGCGAAGGCAAAATCGAAGTGTGCGAGATTATCGCAAAGGGCGGAAGCGACAGCGGAAAATGCTATAAACTGCTCGACGAACTGCGCGGCGAAAACTTCGACGTCGCAAACGTTCCTACGACGGTTGCCGAAGCAATCGAAGTTGCCAGAAACGACCTTTTCGAGCCTGCCCGTATTCTAAATCCGCAAATAAAAGCCGCTTGCGACGAGTTGAAAGAAAGGGGATTCGACAAAATTTTTATGTCGGGAAGCGGAAGCACCGTTTTTGCAATTTCGGGTTTCGTCAAATAAAAATCCTACAAAAATACGAAATAAAGTTCGGTTTTTAACATTTTTCACGAAATGATTTTTGCAAATTGCGCATTTTTGCAAAAAATTTACATTTTAACTCTTGTATGCGCGCGTGTTTTTTGTTACAATAAGCGTAAATAATATTAGAAGTATATCCTTGATTGATAAGGGATTTGCTTTTGGAGAAAGTAATGGCAAAACAAAAAGACAGTTATGCAAGTTATTTGTTCCACGAAGGAACGAATTATCAAGCGCATAAGATGTTCTCGCCCGTTCCGAGCGCGGAAGACGGCATAGACGGTTGGGATTTCGCCGTATGGGCGCCCAACGCCGCGTCCGTTTCGGTTGTGGGCGATTTTAACGACTGGGACGTCAACGCCAACCGTATGCAGAAACAAGACGACGGCGTATGGACGGCTTTCGTTGCCGGCGCAACGCAATTTCAAGCGTACAAATATGCGATAACGTCCGAGAGCGGCGAAACCGTCTTCAAGTGCGACCCCTACGGATTGCATTTCGAAACCGCGCCCGCAAACGCTTCCAAACTTTACGACATTTCGGGCTACCGTTGGAAAGACAAAAAGTGGATGAGAGAAAGGGAAAACTATAACCCCTACGGCTCGCCTATCAACATCTACGAGATTCATTTCGGCTCGTGGAAGAAGTATGCCGACGGCAACTACATCAATTACAGCGCGATGGCGGACGAACTCATTCCTTACGTCAAAAAGATGGGTTACACGCACATCGAGGTTATGCCGCTCACAGAGTATCCTTTCGACGGAAGTTGGGGATATCAGACGACGGGTATGTTTGCCCCGACCTCTCGCTACGGCACGCCGAAAGACCTTATGGAATTTATCGATCGTTGCCACAGAGCAGGCATAGGCATCATTCTCGACTGGGTGCTTGCGCACTTCCCGCGCGACGAGCAAGGTCTGCGCCTGTTTGACGGCACGCCCCTTTACGAATACGCCGACCCGCGCAAGGGCGAACATAAAGAGTGGGGGACTATGGTGTACGACTTCGGCAAAAACGAAGTCAAATCTTTCCTCATATCCGCGGCGATGTTTTGGTTCGACGTATACCACATCGACGGAATCCGTTGCGACGCGGTTGCGAGTATGCTCTATCTCGACTACGGCAGAAAGGACGGCGAGTGGGCGCCCAACCAGTACGGCGGAAATTACAACCTCGAAGCAAAGGACTTCTTAAAGCAAATGAACACCGCAATACTTTCAAAGTATCACGGCGCGCTCACCGTTGCAGAGGAAAGCACCGCTTATCCTATGATAACCAAGCCTGCCTACGACGGCGGTCTCGGATTCAATTTCAAGTGGAATATGGGCTGGATGAACGACAGTTTGCATTACCTGTCCCTTGACCCGTTTTTCAGAAAAGACAATCACAACAATCTTACTTTCGCAATCACTTACGCATATAGCGAAAACTATATTCTTCCCATTTCCCACGACGAAGTCGTGCACGGCAAGTGCAGTATGATAAACAAAGTGCCGGGCGACTACGACCAAAAGTTCGAGGGACTCAAAGCGTTTTACGGCTTTATGATGGGACATCCCGGCAAGAAACTCAACTTTATGGGCAACGAATTTGCGCAGTTCATCGAATGGAATTATGCCCAACAACTCGACTGGTTCTTGCTCGATTATCCGCGCCACCGCACCTTCCAAAAGTTTATGAAAGACCTCAACGCTTTCTATCTCGAAAACAAGGCGATGTGGCAACTCGACTGCACCTACGACGGGTTCAAGTGGATAGTGGTGGACGACAATTCGCAAAACGTCGTATCTTTCATTCGCAAGGCGGCGGACGGCGAGTACGTCATATGCGTTGTCAATTTCTCGCCCGTCGAAAGACTCAAATACGTTATGGGCGTACCCGAGGGCGTGACGTACAGAGCGGATTTGTATTCCGCCCTCAAAAAGTACGGCGGCGAGGAAGAAAGACGCCCCTCGTTCAGAGCGAGCGCGAAACCCTCGCACGGTTATCCGTATTCAATAAAAGTCAATATTCCCAAAAACTCTGTTATGTTTTTGAAGCCGGAATATAAGGAGGAAAAATAAATGAGCAAAATTTCCAAAAAGGAATGTATCGCAATGCTTCTTGCGGGCGGTCAGGGCACAAGACTTGGCGTGCTTACCTCGTCGGTTGCAAAACCCGCAGTGCCGTTCGGCGCAAAGTATCGCATCATCGATTTTCCGCTTTCCAACAGCATCAACAGCGGTATCGATACAATAGGCGTTCTCACGCAGTATCGTCCCTTCGAGTTGCATCAATACATAGGCAACGGTCAGCCGTGGGATCTCGACAGACTCAGCGGCGGTATCTACGTTTTGCCGCCGTATATGGGCGCAAAGTCGGGCGAGTGGTACAAAGGCACGGCGAACGCAATCTACCAAAATATAGACTTTATCGACAATTACAGCCCCGATTACGTCGTGATTCTGAGCGGCGACCACATCTACAAGATGGATTATCACGATATGCTCAAAGAGCATAAACGCAACGGCGCGGACTGCACCATTGCCGTGCGCGACGTACCCATCGAGGAAGCGAGCCGCTTCGGTATCCTCAACCTCAAAAAGAACAGCAAACAAATCGAGGAATTTGAGGAAAAACCGAAGAATCCCAGAAGCACGAAGGCTTCTATGGGCATTTATATCTTCACTTGGGAAAAACTTCGCAAGTACCTCATCGAAGACGAAAACGACAAGGACAGCGAAAACGATTTCGGCAAAAACATCATTCCCAAAATGCTTGCGGACGGACAGAGAATGTACGCGTATCAATTTGACGGATACTGGAAGGACGTCGGCACGATTTCGTCCTTGTGGGAAGCAAATATGGACGTTCTCAAAGGCGACGAGTTCAATCTCGACGACGACAAGTGGAAAATTTACGCGCGCAACAACGCCGAGCCGCCGCACTACGTCGCGCCGACGGGCAACGTCATAAACTGCCTCGTCAGTGAAGGTACTGTCATCAACGGCACGGTCAAAAACAGCATAGTGTCCAACTCGGTCAAAATCGGCAAAGACGCGTACGTTGAAGAATCCGTCATTATGCCGGGCGCGGTTATCGAGGACGGCGCGGACGTCAGATATTCAATCGTCGGCTGGAACGCGGTCGTCGGCAAAAACAGTATGGTCGGCGAAACGCTCGAACATTGCAACCCGGGCGAGTGGAAAATCAGCGTAATCGCCCCGAACTACACTCTTGCACCGAACTCGGTCGTCGGCGCAAACGAAATGATAGGTTAAGGAGGGAAGAATATGAAAAACAATACGATGGGCGTTTTGTTCGCGTCCGATCCCGACAGCCATCTTAACGATTTGACAATCCATCGCACTACGGCTTCGTTGCCGTTTGCGGGAAGATACCGTCTTATCGACTTCACGCTGTCCAACCTCGTGCACGCAAATATCACTACGATAGGCATCGTCACGCGCAACAACTACAATTCCCTTATGGACCATCTTCGTATGGGTCGCGACTGGGACTTGAACAGAAAAAACAGCGGTCTTACGCTTTTCCCGCCTTTTGCGTTCAACAGCGAGCATAAGGTATACAAGGGCAAAATCGAAGCGTTGTTCAATCTGCGCGGATATCTTTTGAACAACAACGAGGAATACGTCGTTATATCCAACACGAATATCGCTTGCAACATCGATTTCGACGAAATCGAGGCTTTCCACATCGAAAAGGGCGCGGATATAACCGTTCTTACCTACAAAACCGACGATATTACGCCGAGAAAACTCATCATTTCTTCGGACAAAAATCACCGTATCACCGATATGCGCTACGCAGTGGCAAGTGACACGGGCAAGCAACAATGCAACCTCAACGTCTACTTCATCAAGAAGGATTTGCTCATATCCCTCGTCGACAACGCATACGCGCACGGCTGCTACGACTTCGAAAAGGATATTCTTCAAGAAAACCTTTCCGAACTCTATATTATGAACTACGAGGTCAAGGAATACGTCGCCGTCATCGACCGTATCCCGACCTATTTCAAACGCAGTATGGACTTGCTCAAACCCGAAGTGAGAGACGCATTGTTCTACAAACATTCCACCATTCTCACCAAGGTTAAGGACAGCGTTCCCGCAAGGTATAAAGGCGGCGCAAACGTCAAAAATTCAATCATTGCCGACGGTTGCGTCATCGACGGTACTGTCGAAAACTCGATACTTTTCCGTTCCGTCAAGGTCGGCAAGGGCGCAGTCATTCGCAATTCCATCGTTATGGAAGACACCATCGTTATGGAAAACGCCTCTCTCGATTACACCATCACCGACAAGGACGTTATCATTCAGCCGGGACGTGTGTTGAGCGGGTATGAGACCTATCCGATGGTGGTTGTCAAGGGCAAAGTAATTTAAGAAATTGCGCCGAATGCAAAACACTTGTCACCCATCTTTTCAAGATGGCTTGACAAATATTTTGGCGCA
>URTQ01000011.1 GCA_900550855.1 uncultured Eubacteriales bacterium | reverse complement strand
CGGAAGTGGATGCTCACAACGATTCTTCGTCGTTACATAGACTACTGCTCCGCCTGTCTACGAGCAACGTTTGGGCGGCTGCGAAACCGTATGATTCAAAAAAATAAACCGATTTGCACATATGTGAGTGCGCCAAACAGACATATAACGAGAAAGGCACGGCTTGAATCAAGACCCAGTGTACATAATCGTACACGATTTCACAAAAACAATGTAAGCCGATATTGAGATGAAGAACAAGGAAACGCCCTTTTGCAAACCCGCCCAGCGTACTATTCGTACGCGACGGGTGAACAAAAGGGCGTTGACACAGTTATTCGCTCAATAGCGGCTTACATTTCTTCGGGGGCGGAAATGCCGAGCAACCCCAACCCACACTTTATCACGTTGCCCACCGCTTTGGTGAGTGCAAGACGTGCGTTGCGAGTGGGTGCGTCGTCAACGAGTATGCGATGATCGATGTAGAAACGATTGAATTTTTCGGCAAGATCGACGATGTGACGAGTGACGTAGCAGGGCTCGCGAAGTTTGGCGGCAAGGCGTACGGAATCGCCGAAGGTGATGACGGATTTTATGACGTCGTAACCCTCGTCGGAAGTTATTGCGGACAAGTCGACGTTTGAATAATCGACGTCGCCGCCCTTGCGAAGCGCGCTTGCGCAACGAGCGTAAGTATACTGAACGTAAGGTGCGGTTTCGCCGTCGAAATTGAGCACCTTGTCGTATGAGAATACGATGTCTTTGATACGGTTGTTCCAAAGCGACGAGAACACCACCGCGCCTACGCCGACGCTCTCTGCGATTTCGTCTTTGTTGGGTGCGTTCGGGTTCTTTTCCTCGATGATTTTTCTTGCTTTTTCAACCGCTTTGTCAAGCACTTCTTGAAGCCAGATTACACGTCCCGAACGCGTTGACATAGAGCCGTCTTCCATAGAAACCATACCGTATGCGACGTGTTCCATATCGTTTGCACCTGCAAAATCCATTAGTTTAAGTACCTGAAACAGTTGCTTAAAGTGCAGATTCTGCTGATATGCGACAACGTAGAGGCATTTGTAGAAGTCGTACGTTTTCTTGCGATAGTATGCCGCGGCGATGTCGCGCGTTGCGTACAAAGTCGCGCCGTCCGCCTTGACCAAAAGGCACGGGGGCATATCGTATGCGTCGAGGTTTACCACCTGTGCGCCGTCGCTTTCGACAAGCAAGTTTTTCTCTCGCAATATGTCGAGGCACGCTTCCATTTTGTCGTTGTAGAAACTCTCGCCCGCATAACTGTCGAACTTGATTTTCAAGCGGTCGTAAATCTTTCCGACGGCGGTCATCGTAACCTTTTTGAACACGTCGAAATACTTTGTCGCTTCCTCGTCGCCGTCCTCGATACGCTTGAACCAAGCGCGAGCCTCGTCGTCCATTTCGGGATGTTCTTCTGCCTCTTTATGATAGCGAACGTAAAGTTTGTTGAGGAAGTATTCGTCGTTTTCCGCCACTTCTTCGAGAGAAGACCATTTGCGAGTCGCGACGATGAGTTTTCCGAATTGCGTACCCCAGTCGCCGAGGTGGTTTATGCCGACGACGTTGTAACCGAGATGTTCGAATATGCGGTAAAGCGCACCGCCGATGACGGTCGTGCCGAGATGTCCGATGTGGAAAGGCTTTGCGATGTTGACCGAACTATAATCTATGCAAATAGTTTTGCCTGCGCCCTCGTCGCTTGCGCCGACGTTTTCGTCAGTCGCGCTTTCGAGAGCCTTTTTCGCAAGCGTGTTTCTGTCAAAGAAAATGTTGAGATAGCCGCCTACAACCTCGACTTTTTCCACGAAATCGAGAGCCTGAACGTAAGGCAAAAGTTTGTTTGCGATAACGGGCGGCGCAAGGCGCATTGTGCGTGCAAACTTGAAGCACGGCAAGCAAATATCGCCCATTTTCGCTTCTTTGGGCGTTTCGAGAGCAGATTCCACGTCTTGCGGCGAAAGACCTTCGACTGCAAGCGCATTTGTTAATTCTTTTTCAAACATAGTTACCCCGAAATAAGTTGTTTTTAGGTGTTAAGTTTTTATTTGTCCGCTTGCGCACATAGTGCGCATAATTGTTTTTTGCTTATTATTTAAGTGCGATATTTGGATGAAGAACAAGGAAGATGCGATTTTTGAACAACGAGCGTACTTAGGCGTACGTGACTTGTGAAAAAATCGTATCTGACGCAGTTATTCGCCAAATAGCGCACTTAAAATCAAACGTTAATGCGGAATAGCACCACGTCGTTATCCTGCATCACATAATCCTTCCCTTCGCTGCGTACCTTGCCGCGCTCTTTGGCAACGTTGAAAGAACCGCATTCGAGAAGGGTTTGATAATCAACGATTTCGGCACGAATGAAACCGCGCTCGAAGTCGCTGTGAATTTTGCCGGCGGCTTGGGGGGCTTTCGTACCTTTGACGATGGTCCAAGCGCGCGTTTCTTTTTCACCCGCGGTGAGATAACTGATGAGTCCCAAAAGTTTGTAGGACGCTTTAACGAGGCGGTCGAGTCCGCTCTCTTTGAGTCCGTAGTCTTCCATAAACATTGCGCGGTCGTCGTCGGAAAGTTCGCTCAAATCTTCTTCGAGTTTGGCGCAAAGCACGATTGCTTCGGTGTTTTCCTCTTTGGCGATACGCTCGACTTCCTTTGTGTACGCGTTGCCGTTTATGCCCGCTTCGTCTGTATTTGCAACGTAAATAACGGGCTTGGACGTGAGCAAAAATTGCTCGTCTACGAAGCGTTTGAAGTCCTCGTCCATATCGAGATTGCGAAGGGGTTTGCCGCTTTCGAGCCACTTTTGCATAATCACGAGGCGGTCGACGTCCTCTTGATATTTCTTGTCCGCTTTAACCTTGACTTGCGCCGAAGCCATACGGCGTTCGAGGGTTTCCATATCGGCGAAAATAAGTTCGAAATTGATCGTTTCGATATCTCTTTGCGGATTGACCGAGCCGTCAACGTGCGTTATATTCGCGTCGTCGAAACAGCGAACGACGTGTACGATTGCGTCCACTTCCCTTATATGCGAAAGGAATTTGTTTCCGAGTCCTTCGCCTTTGCTTGCGCCCTTGACAAGACCCGCGATGTCCACAAATTCAAGAGAAGTCGGGGTGATTTTCTTGCTGTCGTAAAGAGCGGCAAGTTTTTCGAGTCTTTCGTCGGGGACGGCAACTACGCCTACGTTAGGCTCGATCGTGCAGAACGGATAGTTCGCCGCTTGCGCGCCCGCCTTTGTGATTGCGTTGAAAAGCGTACTCTTGCCCACGTTTGGCAAACCTACGACACCGAGTTTCATATTTCTACCTCTTGCACGTTCTCGCGTGCGAATTTCTTTAATACAATATTTTAGTATAGACGAAAATACAAATCGTGTAAAGGGAAAACGAAAACAAGGGGTAAAATCAATATGGAAATATGGGAAGCGTTGGTGCTCGGTTTGGCGCAAGGATTGAGCGAGTTTTTGCCGATATCGTCGTCGGGGCATTTGTTGATTTTGGAAAAATTCGGAATAGGACAGGAAAACTTGTTCTTCAATATAATGCTACACGTCGGCACGCTTTTTGCGGTGCTTATCGCCCTTAGAAAAACTTGGATTCCGCTTTTGCTATATCCGTTATCGAAAAAGAAAAAATCGCAAAGCGGCAATCTTGAAATCCAAACCGTTTTCGGCGGATTGTCCGCAGGCAAAATCGACGGCTACGTCGTGCTGGCGTGCCTTCCGACCGTTGCGCTCGCGTTCGTGTTCAAACTGCTTGCGTCGCCCCTTCTCGACGGCAAACTTTTGGGTTGCGGTTTTGTGTTGACCGCCACTCTTTTGTATCTCGGCGAAAACTTCAAACCGACCAAATCGACACTTCTTACACCAAAAACGAGTATATTAACAGGCGTTTTGCAAGGTATCGCGGTTTTACCCGGTGTGTCGAGAAGCGGCGCAACCATATCTGCGTTGACCCTTCAAGGCGTTGACAAAAAGGCGGCGACAACCTTTTCTTTTCTGCTGTCAATCCCGATAATTATAGGCTCTGCCCTTTACGAAAGCATCGATTTAATCACGGGAAAAGCGACCCTTTCAATCTCTGCTTCCGCCGTTATCGTCGGTATGATTGCCGCGTTTTTGTCGGGACTTGCCGCAATAAAATTCTTTCTGAAACTCATAGAAAAGCACTCGATGGCAGGCTTTATAGTATACACTCTTTTGCTCGGAATCGCGGTGAGTATCTATCCGTTTTTCGTGTAAATTCGATTGAAAAAACCGCGATTTTTTGATAAAAAAACGCGGTTTTTTTGAATGTTTTTACGTTGTTTTCGAGCCGTCGAAACAACGTTTTTCGAAAGCCTTATTTTGCCAGTTCGTCGGCGAGTGTTTTTAGTTGCGCTTCGTTTTCCTCGCTCATCGAGGATAGAATTTTGACTTCGGTTTGCGCAAACGTAAGGTTCTTGCAACCTTCGAGCATACCCTTCATAACCTTCGTCGCAAAAGGCGCCCACGAGCCGTTTTCTATGAACGCAACCGTGCGATTTTGGAAATTACGCTCGGTGAGATGAAGGATAAATTCTCTCATAACGGGGAACACGTCGCCGTTGTAAGTGGGCGACGCAAGCACGAGTTTGCCGTAGCGGAACGCGTCTTCGACGTTCTCTGCCCAGTCGCTGCGAGCAAGGTCGGAAATCGTGACTTTCACGCCCTTTGCTTCGAGTTGCTCGGCAAGCAATTTCGCCGCTTTTTCGGTGTGTCCGTAGACGGAAGCGTATGCGATGAACACGCCCTCGCTCTCAACGCCGTACGTTGACCATACGTTGTAGAGATTGAGATAATATCCGAGATTGTCGGTAAGCACAGGTCCGTGAAGCGGACAAATGATTTGAACGTCAAGCCCCGCAATCTTTTTGAAAAGGTTTTGAACTTGCACGCCGTATTTGCCGACTATGCCGAAATAGTATCTTCTCGCCTCGCACGCCCAGTCCTCGTCCTCGACGTCCAACGCGCCGAACTTGCCGAACGCGTCTGCGGAAAAGAAAACCTTGTCCGTCTTGTCGTAGGTCATTATAACTTCCGGCCAATGCACCATAGGCGCGGTGACGAATTGAAACTCGTGTCTGCCCGTCGCAAGCGTTGAGCCGTCGCCAACGACTATTCGTCTTTCCTCAAAGGACGTGCCGAAATAGTTTTGCATCATTGCAAAAGCCTTTTGCGAGGAAACAATCGTCGCGCTCGGATATGCCGTCATAAACTCGACGATGTTTGCCGAATGGTCGGGTTCCATATGTTGCACGACGAAATAGTCGGGCGTTTTGCCGTCAAGCACGCTCTGAACGTTTGCGAGCCACTCTTTGCCGAAATGCGCGTCCACGCTGTCGAACACAGTGATTTTGTCGTCGAAAACGACGTAGGAATTGTACGCCATACCGTTGGGAACAACGTATTGTCCCTCGAACAAGTCAACGTCTTTGTCGTTTACGCCGACGTATTTAATATCGTTTGTGATAATCATATTTGCACCTATATAAAATTTTTTATTATTAGTTTGGTGAGATTATTGTATCACAAAACCGACGTGGCGAACAAGGAATTAATTAATAATGAATAATTAATAATGAATAATTGATGGCGGGACACCCGCACCCGAAACGGAAACTTATTCGTAGCCTACTTATAAACGGAATGTGCTAATTCGCAGACGAGATGAAAACCGCCGTCCGCGAACTTGCAGAGCGGACAAATAACGCACACTCATTCGAAGCGTGCTTATACTACTACTCTGCCTTTTCGAAGCCGGAACACGAGCCGCAACGGCGGCGAGCCTATGAGCGCCGAACTTGACGATTAGTACAAGTGAACGGGCGAGTGTGGATTTTTTCGCCCGTGAACGAGTGGCATAATGAGAGGACGATACTTTTCTATGTGAGTGCCGACTTCCCCTCTTGCGAACGATGTGCAATCTTGTAGATAATTGGCGCAAGTTTGAGCAATAGGGGAAAGCCCGAAGGGAAGGGGTGATGTGTTTTTTAGGGGACACACGATTAAACTTTTGTAGAGGAAGAACAATCCCCGTGAGGAAGGGGGAATCTTTAATTGGTTTATATTGATTTGATAGCGCAAATTTTCTGCGCGGTAGAGGACTAAAAGTTTATGCAGATAAAAGAAAAGACACGCATTTGCGTGTCTTTTTGTAAACTTGCATAAACTTTTAGTCCGCTTTGTAGGGAAGCAATGCCATAACTCTTGCTCTCTTGATTGCGACAGCAAGCGTTCTTTGATGTTTTGCGCAAACACCGCTCATACGACGGGGAAGGATTTTGCCTTTCTCGGTGATGAAACGACGAAGTTTCGCAACGTCCTTGTAGTCGATGTCGTCAACGTGATCTACGCAGAATGTGCAAACTTTCTTTTTGGGCACTCTCTTGGGTGCGCGGGGTGCTTTAACTTCTTCTGCCATTTTCAATACTCCTTAAATTAGAATGGAAGGTCTTCGTCGATGGGTTTGAGATCGTCGAAATCGACGTCGTCGGAACCGTTTTCGTCACTTCTGGTAGAGAGGAATTGCACCTCGTCCGCCGCGATTTCGGTGACGTAACGACGAGAACCGTCTTGCGTGTCATAACTTCTTGTTTGGATGCTGCCGCTGATAGCCGCCTTGCTGCCTTTTTTGAGGTAGCGAGCGCAGTTGTCCGCTTGCGCTCTCCAAACTACGACGGGGAGAAAATCGGTTTCTCTCTTGCCGTCTTTTGAGTAGGAACGAGACACAGCAAGTGTAAATCTGCAAAATTTGATGCCGCTGTTTGTGGATGCGAGTTCCGGATCCTTTGTCAAATTGCCGATCAAAAATACCTTGTTCATTATTTTTCTCCTTGTCGATTACTTCTTGATGATCATTTGTCTTACGACGTTTTCGTCGTTACGCATAAATCTGTCAAGTTCTGATTGAGCATCTTTTGTGCAGGTGACGTTCATAAGAACGTAGAAACCTTCGGTTTGCTTGTTGATTTCGTAAGCAAACTTTCTCATGCCCCATTTGTCCAAACCGTCAACAGTGCCGCCGAGAGAAGCAACCAAGTTTTCAAATTTTTCGACAACTTGATTTTTCTTATCGTCGTCCACGTCGCCGCGAATGATGTAGAGAACCTCGTACTTATCCATAATTCGATACCTCCTTTTGGTCTTGTGTCCCTTTCGGGAAAGGAAAACGCATCATTTAGATGCTCAATAATAATATATTAATAAAAAATATTTGTCAAACGAATGACGGACATTTGTTATTTTGTCAAAAAGTATGCAAAGCAACGCAGTTGCGAGTTCGTGTTGATTTACGAACGTGTCGGCAAAAAGCGTATGGACAAAGCGGGACTTTTAGTTTATAATTTGATTGCGAATGAGAGGACGTTTTCTATGTTTATGTTTAGCGCTAAAGAAAAATGTGAAAAAACAAGGTATCTAACCGATTCTTTTGATGTCGTACGGCATAAAATAAATATGAGGTGAAGATTATGACAAATCGGAAAAAGTGGATTTTTATGATGGTTACAATCCTTGTCGTCGTATGTGCGCTTGCGTTGTTTTGCGCCTGCGATTCAAACGATTCGACGACGCCGCAACCCGACACGCCTAAACCGGATCCCGATCCGACGCCAAGTCCGGAGCCGGAGATAGTTTATCAACCGTTGTCGATCGAAAGCAGTGTTGCGTACGATCCGGAACTCAACCACAGCGACGTTTCGGACAAGGCGTATTTTTCGTTTACACCAAAATACACCAGCAAATATAAACTGTCGCTTAATATGCTTCCTGTGGACGAAGTGAAGGAAGTGTTGTTTGACGGGAAGCCTTTGCCTATCGTTGACAAAGCCTTCAAAGATTACGAAGTGGTACTTCGCCAAAATCAAACGTACAAGTTTGACGTCACGTATTTGACGCCTCAAAGTTGGACGTATATGAGCGTTTACGCAAGCAGGGATTTTGAGGAAATAACGTTGCAAGAAAATGAATCGTATATTGTGGTTGTGGACAAAGAAGTTGACGATCAACTCCCGGATTGGTATTTTGGACGAAAAGCGGAAACCTATGCAACCAACAACATAGACGTGTGTATTTCAGCCGTGTACGAATCAGTGACATATACACACCTCAAAGGAATCTATTGGACTGCTGAGGTCAAGAGAGAGCCGCTTCACGAGGACGGATTGTATACCGGACGCGGGCGAAAAATTGACGTGTTACGCAATACGGCAAAAAGCTATTGGTTTGTCTTCACACAAAACAGCACGCCGAATGAAAGTACGTTCACGCCAAGTGTGACCGATATTAAAGAATTGAAAAGCGGAGATGTTGAAAAAGTTTACCTTTCAAGACACGAAGGGATGAAACTTTTTAAGTTTGTTTCAATAGAAGAGGGATATCGAATAAGGATACCGCAAGGTATTTTGGCTATGTTTTTGTATGGAAAAGATAATTATAACGTTACCGGAACAGAATGGCGCTCGTTAGACAGTTTGGTGAGCGAGGGGTCTGGCGATTTGATTGTTGGCGTGCATACGGGTACGTCATATCTTGCTTTATGGGCTTATGACTACGGCACCATGGAAATAAACGTGTTAGACTAAATATAAAAAATATGGGGATGAATTATATGAAAAACACATACAAAAGAGGTTCTATTGTTTTTTTATCATTTTTGATAATAATCATGATTGCATTATTATGTAATGTGATTTTATATGCCACGCCAAGTGTTGCATATGCTGCGGAAACGAACGATGCAATCAATTATGATACGTACACTGACAGCAAAACTTTTACGTGGAATGGAACACAACGTTCTATATCGGATTTTATTAATAACGATACGATAATAAAGTTAAGTATTTTGGAAGGAAATATTTGAAAAAGCTCGCGAATTTCGCGGGCTTTTTCAAATTAAGAAAATCTTTATGTTTCGTTTAGTTCATTTTTAATCGACAATCGTATTATATTATCGCAATCGAGAATTGCACCATATTTTGAAAAAACAAACAAGGAGATATATTATGAAAAAAACATTAGTATCTGTTTTGGCACTCGTACTTGTCGTTTCCCTTTCTCTCGTCGCTTTCGTAGCGTGCAATGACAAAGACGACGACAAAAACGCAAAAGTTTCCAACACGGAAGTTCTCGGCACGACGGTAGCGGTGTTGGCTTCCAATGCGGCAAGCGGTGCGTCGGCGGCGGCAGAGGATGACGCGGACGTCAACTTCAACGCAGGCGTAAACATTTCCGTCGGCGAAGACAACCAACTCACGCTCGGCTCTGAAGTGGTTGCAAAAGGCATCGCAACGACTCTCAAACCTATGATTCAAACGATGGTTGACAGAGTGGACGAAGTTCTTGGCGAAAACGGCGTAAAGGTCGAAAAAGTCAATTCCGACGACGCAGAATACACCGAAAAGTACTCGATCACCATCACTTACGTTGACGAAGAAAGCGGTGAAGAATCCACTCGTTCTCTTTCGCTCTACGTCAAACTTTCCGAAGGTGCGGAAATCGAAGGCAAAACAAACTACACCTTTGACGCAAAAGTTATGTGGGTAGGCGCAGACGGCAACGAAGTCGAAGTTGCGGCATTCAAAGGCGAAGCAAACTTTGACAAAGCAAAAGACGCAATGATCTTCACGCTCGGCGCACAAGCAGGCGATGAAGAAAACGTCGGCGCATTCGCAAACATCAAAGCATACGCAACCGCACAAGGCACCGTTAAAATCGAGATGGGCGCAGGTGCAGGCGTAAGTGAAGTTGCAGGCGCAAACGCGGCTCTTTCCGTTGAAATCGGCAAACTCGCAGACGGCAAATACGGCGCAATCGTAACCGCACAAGGCGACGCAAGCGTCAACAACGTACCCGTTGTCGGCAACGTCGGCGTAAACTTCGTTGCAACAATCAACGTTTATGCAAACAGCCAAGAGAACGCAGGTGAATTTGCACTCAACGGCAACGTCGAAGCAACCGTAACCGCAATGAACGTAACCTACAAGGGAACGGCAGCCCTCACCGGCAAAGCAGTCTATGACGCAGACAAAGACGAAGCGGTCGTAGGACTCAACGGCGTGATCAACTTCACGAGAGTTCAAGAAGAAAACAAATAAGACAAGCAAAACTTGCAATAAAAGAAGTCGCGACGAACGCCGCGACTTCTTTTTTGTCCGTTTGCCTATTGAAAAGAGAAGCGAAACAAGTTATAATCTTTTCACGAGATTGCGGCAACGAAATTCCGCAAACCGAACACTTATCTTAACGGCGCAATATGTACAAAAAGAATCGCAAAAACTTCATCGACCTGTGCGGACAATGGACGCTTCTCGACCCCGTATCCCGCAAAGAATATCCCGCGAGCGTTCCGAGTTGCAATTATTCCGATTTGCAAAACGCGGGCGTTATTCCCGATCCTTTCGTCGCGCTCAACGAGAAGCAAACCGAGTGGGTGTCTAAGCAAGACTGGGTGTACGAAAAGACGTTCGACCTCACGAGAGAGGATTTGTTTGCGGACAGAATCTTTTTGAATTTCGAAAAGATAGACACGCTTTGCGACGTAACGCTCAACGGCGAGAAAATCGCAAGCGTATCGAATTGTCATATCCCGTATTCGTTTGAAGTCAAGAAGTTTTTGAAAGAGGGTGAAAACAAACTTTCGCTCTATTTCCCGTCGCCCGTAAACGCGGTTATACAAAAGCAAAAAAGCATAAAATGCCCCGTCAACAACAACGGACTTACGGGCATAGCGCACCTAAGAAAACCGCAATGTCATTTCGGCTGGGATTGGGGTCCCGTCATTCCCGTGAGCGGAATAGAGGGCGACGTGAAACTCGTGTTTTCAAACAAGGGCAGAATATTGCAAACGAGAGTCGGACAAATCGCAGAGGACGGCGGCGTGAGATTGCACACGGAAATTCAAAACGAAATATACTCTGACGATACGCTCGAACTTGACGTAAAACTCGTTTGTCCGAGCGGCGAAACGTATGAAGCGAGAGCTGTTGCAAAGGATAAAAACATCGTCGAATTTTTGGTGGAAAAGCCGCTTTTATGGTACGCCAACGGAATGACGAATTGTCACGAACAACCGCTTTATACAATCGAAACGACGCTTTTAAGCGGCGATTGCGTTCTTTCGTCCTTGAAAAAGCAAATCGGACTTCGCACGATTACGCTTGACAGAAGTCGCGATAAATACGGCTCTAATTTTTGTTTTTACGTCAACGGAAAAAGGGTTTTCGCAAAGGGCGCAAACTGGATTCCGACGGACAGTTACCCTACGAGAACGACGAGGAAAGACATAGAAGAATACCTCAAAATCGCAAGAGATTCAGGCTTCAATATGTTGAGAGTATGGGGCGGCGGCGGATACGAATCCGAGTATTTTTACGACCTTTGCGACCGCTACGGCATACTCGTTTGGCAAGACTTTATGTTTGCGTGTCAAGCGTATCCGTTCTTTGACGACGAGTTTTTGCAAAACGTGAAAGAGGAAGTGAAGCACGTCGCAAATCGTCTTGCCGACAGGGCGTGTCTTGCGCTTTGGTGCGGCAACAACGAGATAGAAGCAATGACGGCAGGCTGGGCGACGAGGCGCAAATTCGTCAAATGGACGAAGACCTTTTTCTACGATATATTGCCGAGCGAACTCAAAAAATACGACGATATAACGCCGTATATCGAAGGCTCGCCCGTAGGCACGAAATTCTTGAAAAACGTTGGCTCGGACAACGTCGGCGACGTTCATCTTTGGGCGGTGTGGCACGGCTTTCAACCGCTCGCGTATTACAAAACTCGCAATCCGCGATTCTGTTCGGAATTCGGGTTCGAGTCTATGCCCGATTTGAAAACCGTTGAAAAATTCGCGACGAAAGAGGACTTCGATTTGTCGAGCAAGGTGTTTTCCTCGCACCAAAAGTGCAGGGGCGGAAACGAAAAAATTAAGTTTTACATTGCCGAAAGATACAGACTTCCCAAGCGTTTCGAGGACTACGTCTATCTTTCGCAACTATGTCAGTCGCTGTGCGTGGGCGAAGCGACGGAACACTGGCGCGCAACCGAGCGTTGCAACGGCTCGCTGTACTGGCAATTCAACGATTGTTGGCCGACTTGCTCGTGGTCGGGACTCGATTATTACAAAAACTACAAAGCCGTTCAGTACGAAGCAAAGAAGTTCTTTGCGCCGTTCTCGCTTGCAATCGAGAGGGAAAAGAACGGCGTAAACGTGGTCGTTTTTAACGATAATATAGCCGCACAAAAAGGCGTTTTGGACGTAAAAGTCGAAACTTTCGACGGCAAAGAATTGTTTTTCGAGCAAATTCCCGTCGAAGTCGATGGCTGTTCGACGGTTGTCGCAAAGCAGTACGACGCACGCAAATTCGGCGGCAAAAAAGTGCTGAAAAACGCGGTTTTCGTTGCGACTTTAACGTGCGAGAATCCGCAAAACGTTGCGGAATGTCAGCCGAAAACCATACGAAAAACAATGCTTTTCGGCAAGGAAAAGAACTTGAATTTACCAAAGGCAAACGTAACCGTCGACGTGCATAGAGAGGGAAACAAGGCGATATACACGATAAAAAGCGACGCGTTCGTTAGCAAATTCGCATTGTTTACGCAAAACAACTCGCCGCTTTCGGACAACTATTTCGACGTGTTGCCGAACGAAACCGTGCGCATATCTCAAACTATGGACGACGGGTGTACGCTCGAAGTTTTGAAAAACAATTTCAAGTTCAAACACGTTGCGACGATAGAGCCGAAGTCGAGCAAATTTGTCGATTCGTTTTTCAGATTCAAAACTCTGCTTTCGACTTGGAATTTTCTTAATTACATATGGTATAAATTCTTTATGTGACGAAAATGCGGTTTTCAAACGACGGAAAACCGCAAAAAAATGCAAAAATATTGCAAAAAAACACGCTTAAAAACACAAAAAACCTTGCGATTTGCAAGGTTTTTTATATATTTTGCGGTATGGTTTAATTCGGTTTTTTGCTTTTTAGGCAAGCCTTGTCAAATCAGTCTTTGTTGAGAAGTTTGCGGATTTTTTTCTTTGCGGAATAAATGGTGTTGTCCACTTTTTTGCGTTCGAGTCCCAACTCGTTGGCAATTTCGGCGTAACTCATACATTCCAGATGCAGTTTCAAAACGTCGAGTTCGGTGGGGGTGAGCAAGGACGAAATGGCGTCGAAAAGCAACGCCGACGTTTCGTTTTCGATGAATATGCTTTCGGGGTTTGCCTCTTGCAATTCGCCTCTCAACTCGCTTGAATCGAGGGTGACTTCCACGTTTGCCGATTCGGATTTTCTGACGGCGTCCACGATTGCGTTTCGTATGCAATGCGAGGCGTAAGTTTTGAAACTCGCCTTGCCGTTTTCGTCGTAGGTGTGGATTGCTCGAATGAGTGCGAGCATACCGTAACTCGACAAATCGTCAACGTCGTATGCGCCCGCAACGCCGAACGAGCGAGCAATGGATTTTGCAAGATTGAGGTATGCCAAAGCGACGGAATTTTCCGCTTCCAAATCGCCTTGTTGCGCCTTTTTTATGAGTTGCAATTCTTGCTCTTTATCCATTTTTAGATTGATTTGTTTATGATTTTTTGTTTTTAGATTGTAGGTTATAGACTTGTAATTGTGTTTTTTAAGATAGTTAGTGTCTTTGTCTTACGGCTTCGTAAAGCACTACGCCTGCCGCCACCGACGCGTTGAGCGAGTTGACTTTTCCGTATTGCGGAATGGTGAGCGTATCGTCGCAAAGTTCTTTGGTGAGACGGTGAATACCTTCGCCCTCGCTGCCTATCACAAGCGCGATGTTTCCCGTCAAATTTGCGTCTTTCGGGGCTTTACCGTCAAAATCCGTCGCATAAACCCATACGTTCTGCTCTTTGAGCCATCTTATCGCGTCGTTGACGTTGGTGACTTTTGCAATGAGCATATGCTCTGTTGCGCCGCACGCAACCTTGACTACGGTGTCGTTTACGCTCACGCTTCTGTGCTTGGGAATCACGATTCCGTGCGCGCCGAAACATTCCGCGCTTCTTATGATTGCGCCGAGATTGTGGGGGTCGGTTATGCCGTCGAGTATGACCAAAAGAAGATCTTCGCCCTTGTCTTTTGCAAGGTTCAAAATATCTTCGACGTCGCAATATGAAAAGTCGGTGACCGCCGCGACGACGCCTTGATGGTTGCCGCCGTTTGCGAGTTTGTCGAGCATGTTTTTGTCAACGTAACTCACGACCGTGCGCGCCTCTTTTGCAAGTTTGAGAACGCGCGAAAGCATAGGGTCGAATTCGCCTTTTTGAACGTAAATTTTGTCTACCGTTTTGCCTGCGATATAGGCTTCTCTGACGGGGTTTCGTCCGTAAATATACATATCTTTATCCTGCTTTTATTCCTTAATATTATCCTCGAAACACGCGCTCAAAAACTCGTTGAGACGTTGGGTGTTGCCCGTTAGGTACAAGTAGCCGAGCACCGCCTCGAATCCGCTTGCGCGCCTGTATTCGCTCATTTCGGCGTGTTTTGCGCTGGTTTGAACTTTGCAATTTCTCGCTCTGCGGAAAATATCCTGCTCGTCCTCGTCAAAGAGCGGAAGCAATTTTTCGGCTTCGGCGGCTTGCGACACGGCTTTTACAACCTTTATCACCTCGTGATGAAGCGCGCCGGTCTTTTGAGTCGAACCGATTGTCACTCTCGTGCGAGTGTAAAGGGATTGCACGGCGTCGCCGACGAATGCGAGAGCCATAGGGTGAAGCGCAAGCGCTTCCTGCTTTGATACGGGTGTGTTGAGCGAAAAAATCGAGTTGTCTGCCATAAAAGGAATTGTAACACAATATTTTGTAAATCGCAACGCCAAACGCGGCGATATTGACAATAAGGAATATAGAGAATAAAATATAACTATAAAACAGCCTGCGCGTGCGGCGCGCAACGAAGATTCCGTCGATATTTCGTCGAATCTTCAAAAGGCAAATTCGAGGAATTATGAACAAGAAGTTATTGAAAGTCACGCTATTGACGCTCGTTGCGATATTGCTTTCGACAAGTTTGGTTGCTTGCGGACTTTTCAATTCGCAAAAAGAGATAAAAACCGCCGACGTCGTTGCGGTGAGCGGTCTCGAACAAGGACAAAGCGAGGGCGAGTATATCGTATATCTCGGCGACACTATGCGGCTTGGCGTGGACTGGCACAACAATCGCATAACTTCGGCGAACGTTGAATGGCACGAGAGAGTGAACGGCAAAGACTCGATTGTCAAAGGCACGGACGGCAAGACGTATTCTCGCAGTTTTTCAAAGTCGGATTTGGACAAAAAATTCGAATATTACGTCGTTGTCAATCAGTCCGTCGAGTCGGCAAAAATCACCGTAACGGTAAAATATACCCTTAAAAATCCGACGATAAGCGCAAATCTTCCCGTGACGGACGGCATAGTTCAGCAAAACCTCATCGACGGCGCGCAAAACGTGGCGATAACGGCGAGTTGGAACGCCGACTTAATCCCCGACGACAAGACCATATCGGTTGCTTGGTACGTTGACGGCGAAAAGCAAACGGAAACGAGCGCGACGTTCACTTTCGACGTGTCGAGCGTGACGGACGAGTGCGAAATCGAGGTCAAAGCCGTTTTGTCGGACGGCGAGCAAACGTCGAGCGCAAAAATTACGCTTGCGTTCGTCAAGAAGTTCGCGCCCGTCGAGGAATTGAAGATAAACGCCGATTCCACGCTTTTGAAAGTCGGACAAAACGCCTACTATTTCAAAGCGACCGCCGACGAAACCAAAGTTAAGTCTTTTTCGACTTCGCTTTCGCCGTGGAACGCCAACGGAAACGCGGCTTGCGAGTGGACTTTGGCAAATTCGTCGGGTACGAGCGTAGTCGGAAACGGCAAGCGCAGTGCGGATATATCCCTCTCGTATGGCAAAAACGTGATTAAAGCGACTATGCAAAACGTCGAAAGCAGACAAATCATCGTCTATGCGCTCGACTACGAGTATGACGACCTGCCCAAAGACATAAAGGACAACATCGAAAACTCGTTCTTCTGGCTCGGCGACTATTACGACGGTTACATCTCGTCGCAAGCCGACCTCAACGCGTTTATGGGTTACGCAATATCCTTGCACCAAAAGAACAAGGCGTACACGATGTATCTTGAAAAGAACGACTGGTGCAACCTCGACAAGTTTGCCGAAAAGTGTTCGACGGCGGTTGACGAGGGTGGCGACGAATCGGGCAGATTCCGTTATCAAGTGGGAATAAAAGGTTCGATAGGCTCGTTGACGTTCACCGACGAAACGGTGTTCGGCATTCCGCAAGGCGCGTACGAGCCGAAAGCGAAGAGCGAGCAGATCGTCGGATATTTGAGATATTCCGAGCAATCTTCGACTCGCGCCACACTGCCCATAGACGAGAAAACCGAAAGCGTGAAAGTGTCAAATTCAAACGAACTCTACCGCGCCGTATCTTGCGGACAAAAGCCGACTTTTGCGGACGACGAGGGCGGAATCGCACTCAAAAAACTTTACGACGAAGCGCGCGACGTGCTCGCGACGTACGTTTCCGACGACATGTCCGACTATGAAAAAGTTGCCGTCATTTACGACTGGATTGTCAACGTCGTGGATTACGACTACGCCGCCGCGCAACTTCAAGGCGACGATACGAGCAAGTATAACGCGTTCTATCTCGAAGGCGTGTTCAACGACCACCGCGCCGTTTGCGACGGCAAATCCAAAGCGTTCGCTCTGCTTTGCGGAATGGAAGGTATAAAAGCAATACGCGTTGTGGGATATGCAAATCAAAATCTCAAAGACCTCACGCCCGACGAGCAACTTGCTTGCGGTCACGCTTGGAACAAGGTGCTTATCGATGCAGACGACGACGGAATAAAAGAATGGTACGTCGTCGATACGACTTGGGGCGATTTGGCGGTTAAAAACGAGGGCGCAAGCGGCGGCGTATACGAATATCTCAACTACGCCTACTTCCTCAAAACCGACGAGGACATAAAGGACACCCACGTCGCAAAAACCTACAATCCGACTGCGAACACCGACGTAAACGTCTACAAAAAGACGGTGATAAGGGTGGAAAGCGTAAGTTTCGATTTGTACGTCGAATCGATTGCGGAACTCAAAGCGATTGTCGCATACAGCAAGGCGAACGGCGGAATCCCCGTGCCCGTCTACCTCGTATCTGGGATTGCGGACAACTCGTATTACACGATAAAACTCGACGGCAATCAGTACGTCATATTCGCAAAAGTGTAAAAACAAAGTAAAATTTATTGCAAAGAGCATATGAAAAACCGCCTCAATCGAGGCGGGTTTTTTTTTTTTTTTTGCACCGCGGTATTTTTT
>URTQ01000010.1 GCA_900550855.1 uncultured Eubacteriales bacterium | reverse complement strand
CAATGTTCCTTTCAAGGTTGATAAATAAAAAAAGCGTGTTATAATAGAACTATGACAGGCTTTGAAGAAAAACACAGCGTAATAAACAAAGAGGATATGCAAAGCGCGATGGATTTCGTCGAGGAATTTTCGCACGAACTTTCAAAATATCCGCATCGTATCACGGCAAGCAAGGACGAAACCGCTTGCGCAAGGGCAATTCGCAACAGACTTCACGACGAAACCGACGCAAAAACTCGTCTTGAAGCGTTCAACGCGCCGACGTTGCTCGGCAGAGGCTCGTTTTTGCTTTTGGGCATATGGTACGCGCTCTGCTACGTCGTGTATTTCGTGTCGTTCGCAGGCGGACGAGTCGCGGGCGCACTCGTGACGTTATTGTCCCTCGTTATGTTCCTTTCGGGCGGAAGCGTGCTTGTGCTTATGTATCTCGGCAACCGCAAAGCAGGCAAAATTCTGCCCAAAAAAGTGTCGTACAACGTCGTCAGCGAAAGTTGCAAGGACGAAAAGAACGTCAAAAACATTCTCGTCATCTGCGACAACCACGACGCAACGCTCGGAAGTCCCATAAAAGATTTTAATCTCGTAAGAAAACTCTCGATGATAATCGCGCCTTTGTCCGTGTTCATTTTCGTGCTGTTCTGCATTTTGAAGATGGCAATCGGCACGCAAGGCGACAACGTAGCGGCAAAGATAAGCGCGTTCACCATTTTGCCGTTCGTGTCGGGCATTTTCGGCATAGCGGCGTTCGTGTTGCACTTCTCGCCTATGGAACGCTTCGCGCGCGAAAATAACGGCGTGGCGACGGCTGTCGCGATGGCAACTTACGCCTATTTTGCCGAGCAACCCGAACTTCTTGCCGACAACACCAAGATAGTGTACGTTTCCTTCGGCGCTGAAAATTCGGGTCACGGCGGCTCTAACGCGTTTTTAGAGGCTCACCCCGAATTTGCTTCGGCAAAAGTTTTGGCAATAGGCGACGTTTTGAGCGATAATTTCCAAGTCGCAGAGCGCGACGCTTTGCGCAACATCGACTTTTCAATCGACGTCGTGTCCGCAGTGCACGCAAGCGCGATAGAGCAGGGCATAACCGTTTCCACAATGCCGCACGACAGCCTTTTGCACAAATTCAATTCCCTACACGGTTTCATATCGGACGCGTTCGCCAAAAACGGCAATCCGACCGCAACGATTTTGGCAAAGGATTATTCCAAGCGCGACAAATCCCTTTCCAAATCCGATTTGGAAAATCTGTTCTCGCTCTGCGTCGGGGCGGCTATGAAGATTATGGCAAAAGAGGACAATGCGCCCAAAACCATAGAAAGCGCAATCGCAACCGCGCCGTCTTCCGAAATGAAAATCGTTGACGTCGAAAGCAAGTGAAACGCAAAAAATCTACAAAAAACAAGAAAGAAATAACGCCGACTCGGCGATATAGAGAATAAACCGCATTTTCAATGCAAACGGACAGAAAAATGCAAAAAAACGACGATAAAAACATTGAAAAAAGCACCGTTTTTGACGATAATTCGTGTGAAAACGCACAAGATTCCCCTTTGACTTGCGAGGATTCCGCAAACGAGCAAACCGCAAATACGGAACTTTCGCAAGCGGCAATCGCAGACGAGCAAGAAGTTTGCAACACGCAAGAAAATTCTTGCGAGCAAGACGTTTACGGCGAGAAGAAAGAGGGAATTTTGTCCGAGTATTCCGCTCGCGAAAGCAAGGGCAAAAAGGCGCTCGAAGTTGTCAAAAAGTACTGCAAACGCTACTTTATCGATGCGTTTTCGGGTATGGCGCAAGGCTTGTTCTGCACGCTTATCGCAGGCACTATTCTCGCTCAAATCGCGTCTTGGTGCGGCGACAATTCGTTTGCGCACGTTCTCGGTTACATCGCAAGCATTGCAAAAATGCTTATGGGCGCAGGTATCGGCATAGGAATCGCACACAAGTTGGGCGCAAAACCGCTCGTGATTTTCACAGCCGCCGTAACGGGTTTGGTCGGCGCGTTTTCGGGCAATCTCGTGAGCGCGCTCTGTCAAAACGCCTCGTTCACGATTGCTTTCGGCGCGGTCGGCAATCCTATCGGTGCGTACGTCGTTTCCCTTCTCACCGTTGAAATCGCATCCCTTTACGCAGGCAAAACCAAACTTGACATAATCTTGATTCCTCTCGGAATGATGCTTATGTGCCTTGCAGGCATATTCGTTGCGTGGCCGTTTATCAAACTTATCGACTTGCTTGCCAAACTCATTGTTTTGGCAATCGAGGCAGGTGCGGCAGTCAAAATCATCGTCGGCGTGTTCGTTGCGGTGGTTATGGGCATTTTGCTCACTATGCCGACGTCTTCCGCGGCAATTTGGGTGGCAATCGCAACAAGCGCGACGGCACTCGAAAATCCCGACGTATTCGCAATCGCGGGCGGCGCGGCGGTTGCAGGTTGCTCTGCGCATATGATAGGCTTTGCCGTTGCGAGTTTCAGAGAAAACGGCGTGGGCGGACTCATTTCGCAAGGCGTAGGCACGAGTATGTTGCAAATTCCCAACATTATGAGAAAGCCTGCGATTATGGTTCCCGAAATAGTCGCAAGCGCGGTTTGCGGACTCGTCGCCGTGCTTATGGGGCTTCGTTGCAACGCTTCTGGCGGCGGAATGGGCACGAGCGGACTCGTCGGCGTATTCGGCACGATAGACGCATCGCTGGGCATAATCCCCGACTGGCAACTCGGTGTGGGCATAGTGCTTTGTATGTTCGTGCTTCCTGCGACAATCTCGTTCGGCGTAAGCGAACTTATGCGCAAAACCGACGCAATTAAATACGGCGACCAGAAGTTAGACTAAAAACTTAAATAATTTAGAGTGTGGGGTGCAACCCCACCCAAAATTCTTAATTATTAATTCTTAATTATTAATTAAACAGCACACCTGCAAGGGTGCGCTGTTTTTTAGCACAGTTCAAACAATTTCTTTTTCTTTTTCGGTTCGATGGGCGTGCCGTCTTTTTTGACTTTGAGAGAGGGAAGATACACGTCGAACACCGTGCCTTTGCCCTCGATTCCGTGACAATCGATTTCGCCGCAATGCGCTTTTACCGTTGCCGACGCTATTGACAAGCCGAGTCCGAAACTCTGATTGTCCTTGTTTTGTCTTGCGCCGTCCGTGCGGTAGAATCTGTCAAAAACGTGCTTTGCGTCCTCTTTCGAAATACACTCGCCCGTGTTCATAACCGACAAATGTATGCGCTTCGAGTCCACGAACAGCCTTACACCCACTTTGCCGTTGTCGCCCGAATATTTGATTGCGTTGTCGAGCAGTATGACGACGAGGCGTTCGAGCGATTTGCTTTCGCCGTAAACGTGCAGGTTGGGTTGCACTTCGGTGAGCAGTTTCACGTCCTTTTCAAAGCAAGTCGCTTCAAATTCGAGGCACGCGCCCTCGACGATTTCGCTGAAATTGACGTCTTGCTTTTGAAGTTCGCTCTGTTCGAGTTTGCTAAGTTCCAGCATACTGTTCACAAGGTCGCGCATACGCACCAGTTGCGTAGATATGGAAGATATCCACTTCTCGTTGTCTTTGACGGTGGAATCGGGTTCGCTCTTTATTACGCTGAGGTTGGTTGCGATAATCGTAAGCGGCGTTTTGAGTTCGTGCGAAGCGTTGGCGATGAGGTCGCGTTGTTTCGTCATTGCGGAAGCGACAGGGAACAGCAACCTTGCCGACGATAAAAGCGCGAGCAGCGCCACGAACACGACCGAGCAGCAGTAGAGCAAAGTCACCATAATCGCGGTGTTTGCAAGTTGCTTGTGATAACTCGTGCGGTCGATGAGCGCATAGAGCGTGCCGTTTGTATACTGTCTGTTTGCCACGACGAAGTGGCAGTCGTTGTACTCGAATTTTCCGTCGGCGGTGGAAATTGCTTTGAGGATAATTTCCGCCGCGTCGTCGCCGTATACGTCAACTTTGCCGTCGATGTACGGCTTTCTTCCGTCGTTATACTTGTAGATAAAGATACAGCGCAAGTCGTTTGCGACGTTGTCGTTGTAGTGTTCGGGGTCTTCCAAAGCCTTGTCGAGAGCCTTGTTTATGAACACGTCGTTCGAGCCGTACACAACGCCGAACAAACCGCCCAAAACCACAAGCAAGAATATTGCGGCTATGAGGGTGGTGGTGACGGTGTAGTTGATACGTTGTTTTCTGATTATGTCCATATTGCCCGATTCTGTATTTTATCTATGCGTAATGAGAGGATAAAATGTTGTTTGTGCAAAACAAAAGGCGCAGAGCGCGCCCTTTCGTTTTATATTTTCGATTGAGAGAGTTTGTAACCCACGCCGCGAACGGATTCTATGGTGAAGTTCGCGCCGAGATGCGAAAGTTTCTTGCGCAGGAAGGACATATACACTTCGAGGTTGTTCGACTCGAACTCGCTGTTGAGTCCCCACGCTTTGAGAATGAGATTTTCTTTCGTCGCGACAAAGTTGGGATACTCGAAAAGGTATCTCAAAAGTTCAAATTCCTTACCCGTGAGATTTATGCTTCCGTTTTGCGTGGAAAGGGTGAAAGTGGTGAGGTCGAGCGACGCGTTTTGGTATTCGAGTTTGTTGTCCGAAAGCAGTTTGCCGCGTCTTCTCAACACCGCGCGGATACGAGCGGAAAGTTCGTTGAAAGAGAAGGGTTTGGAAACGTAGTCGTCTGCGCCTTTATCGAGTCCGGATATTTTGTCGTTTTCGTCGGTGAGAGCGGTGAGCATAATCACGGGCGTTTCGAGTTTGCGTTGTCTTAAAGTGGCAAGCACTTCGAAGCCGTTCATTTTGGGCATCATAACGTCGAGAAGAATCATATCGTACATACCGGTGGACGCAAAATTCAATCCGTCCGCGCCGTCGTACACGCAGTCCACGTCGTAGCCGTCTTTCATCAACATCTGAGCGAGCGCTCTCGACAATTCTTTTTCGTCTTCAACAAGCAGTATTCTCATACGCACCTCCGTCAAATAAAAGAATTTTTCCTATTTTCAAAACTATATTACAAATTGTATCTTAAATTAACGTTAAATTCAACCGCAATTTTAAGCGATTTTGCGCAAAAATTCGGTCTTTCTTTTTATTTTTATATATGTTATACTGTTTTTACTATGGAACACGACGACAAGATGAAAGTTGACATTTACGATTTCGACAAAACCGCTATCCCGTACGACAGCGCGTTGCACTACTGGTTTTGGTCTATGGCGCATTGCCCTTGGACGCTTATTCTGTTGCCGTTCCAACTGTTTTGGGGATTCTTGATGGTCACCAAAATCCTTCCCGTGCCTATCTTCAAAAAGATAGCGTTCAATTTCGTGAGCCTTATCAACACCGAAAAAACCGTCAAAAAGTACTGGGATAAGCACCAAAAGGACATTTACGACTTTTTCAAACCCGAAAATCGCGACCCGAGCAGAAAAGTAGTGTTGATAAGCGCAAGCCCCGACTTTCTCATCGAAGAAATCGCAAAGAGAATGAAAATCGACTATTGCATCGCAAGTTCGCACAGCAAAAAGAACGGACATTTGCTCGGCAAGGTTTGCAGAAAGGAAGAAAAGGTGCGCCGCCTCAACGAGATTTTGCCCGACGTCGAAGTCGAGAACGTATATAGCGACAGTATCGACCACGACAGATATATATTTGCGCTCGGCAAGCATTGCTATCTTGCAACGAAGGGCAACCTCAAAGAAATCGACTTTGCCACCGCCGTCAAGGAATACGACGAGCAAAAAGCAAAAAAGAAAAAGAGGAAGTAAAAAAAAACCATAACAAAAAGCGTGCCGTTGAGGCACGCTTTTTAGTTTGCGTTGAAACAATTATTCAACCGTTCCGTCTTTTGCGTCGTTGTCTTTCTTGTCGCAAGAATCGGAAGACGAGCAGCAAGAGCAGTTGGAATCGCAGTTTGCGCTGTCGGTGAGATCGTCAATCCAGTAAATCTTGTCTTTGACAACGAGAGATACGATGTCGATGACAAAGAGTACCCAACCGCCGAAAATCATAAGTACGATTGCAAGCACGATGCCGAGTACGCTGTCTTTTTGTGCGCTCTTTGCAAGACGATAGAGGTTTGCGGGAACGTCCCACAAGATGCAAAGCAAAATCTTTACGACTTTGTCAAGACCTTGATACCAGTCGATATACTTTTTTGCAAATTCTTTCATTTTGGATTCCTCCGTGTTTTTTTACGTCGAATGTTGTAACACTTATTTTACGCAATGTCAAGTATATGCAACTTAAAGCTGTTTTTGTGTACGTTTATAAAAACGTATTTTTAAGCGGATATTTAAGGGGGCGGAAAAGTTGTTGTTGTGAAAAACGCCGCGTGGTGATATAATTTTCCTATCTACGAAATACGGCGGTGGAAATATGGCAAATACGGCGTACAAATCCGACATCGAAATTGCGCAAAGCGCGAAAATGCTTCCTATATGCGACGTGGCGAAAAACTGCGGTATCGATTGCGAACTTTTGGAAAACTACGGCAAATACAAAGCGAAAATCGACTATGCCCCCGTTCTGAAAAAGGGCGGTAAAAAGGGCAAACTCGTGCTTGTCACCGCAATCACCCCGACCCCTGCGGGCGAGGGCAAAACCACCACTACGATAGGACTTGCCGACGGACTTAGGCGTATCGGCAAAAAGGCGATAGTTGCGCTTCGCGAGCCGTCGCTCGGACCTGTGTTCGGAATCAAGGGCGGCGCGGCAGGCGGCGGATATGCGCAAGTCGTGCCTATGGAAGACATCAATCTGCATTTCACGGGCGATTTTCACGCAATCGGCGCGGCAAACAATTTGCTTGCGGCAATGCTCGACAACCATATTCAACAAGGCAACGTGCTCTCGATTGACCCTCGCAAAATCACTTGGAAAAGATGCGTCGATATGAACGACAGACAACTTCGTTTCGTCATTGACGGACTCGGCGGAAAGGCGAACGGCACGCCGAGAGAGGACGGCTTCGACATCACGGTTGCAAGCGAGGTTATGGCAGGGTTGTGCCTTGCCGATTCGCTTGCAGATTTGAAAGAAAGACTTTCGAAAATCATCGTCGCGTATACCTATGACGACAAGCCCGTAACTTGCGCGGATTTGAAGGCGCAAGGCGCAATGGCGGCACTCTTGAAAGACGCGTTGAAACCCAACCTCGTGCAGACGCTCGAAGGCACGCCCGCACTCGTTCACGGCGGACCGTTTGCCAACATCGCGCACGGCTGCAACAGCGTGATTGCAACCAAAACGGCACTTTATCTATCAGATTATACCATCACAGAGGCTGGTTTCGGCGCAGACCTCGGCGCAGAGAAGTTTTTCGACATCAAGTGCAGAAAGGCAAATCTCGTTCCCGACGCCGTAGTTGTCGTGGCAACCGTCCGCGCTCTCAAAATGCACGGCGGTATGCAAAAACAAGACCTCGCAACCGAAAATATCGAGGCTCTCGAAAAGGGGATACCCAACCTTTTGCGCCACGTTTCAAACGTCAAAAACGTGTTCAAACTTCCTTGCGTGGTGGCGATAAATCGCTTTCCGACGGATACGGACAAAGAGATAGATTTCATCACTCGCAAGTGTGAGGAACTCGGCGTAAACGTGCGTCTGTCAACGGTTTGGGCGGACGGTTCAAAGGGCGGCGAAGCACTCGCAAAAGAGGTCGTGCGCCTCTGCCAAAAGGAAAAGGGCGAGTTTGAATTTGCGTACGCCGACGAAGATTCCATAACCGAAAAAATAGAAAAAGTGGTGCGCAAAGTTTACGGCGGCGACGGCGTTTCGATTGCGCCTGCCGCGCAAAAGCAAATCGCAAATCTCGAAAAGTTGGGATTCTCGAATTTGCCCGTGTGCATTGCAAAAACGCAATACAGTTTTTCCGACGACGCAACGTTGCTCGGCGCGCCGAGCGGATTTTTTGTGACGGTCAAGAACGTAAAAGTCAGTGCAGGCGCAGGCTTTATCGTGGTGCTTACGGGCGAGATTATGACGATGCCGGGGCTTCCAAAATCGCCTGCCGCCGAGCGTATCGACGTGACCGACGACGGCAAAATAATCGGCTTGTTCTGATTTGAAACACAACAAAAATCCGCCGAAAACGGCGGATTTTTTATGCGTTTTTATATTCGTTTACGATATTTTTTATGAGGGTTTATATTGTTTTTTTATATTATATTTCTTTAATACCTAAAATATAGTCGCTCGAAACGTCGAGAACGCGGCATAGTTTCGCAAGCGTGTCGAGTGCGGGGAAAATGTCCTTTTTCATATACTTCGACACGGTTTGAGGGGATACGCCGATTTGGCGCGCTATTTCTTTTTGTTCGATTCCGCTACTCTTTATTGCGTCGCGCAATCTTTGTTGTATATCTTTCAGTTCCATACCGACATAATCGCATATCAGGTGATTTTTATCTTGACAATCGTATATTAGGTGATTATACTGAACGTAGATAATTTTATTATGAGGGGGATTTTATGGGATTATTCGGCAAAATCAAGCAATACGTCACTGACATCGTTTCGGACGAAATCTCGCCGTGTGTTTGTCCGCATTGCGGATTCCGCATAAGGACGGAAAGAATCAAAATCAAATGTTGCGATTGCGGTGGAGTAAATACCATCAGATGGGTGGGAACTCTGCCCGTTTGTATGAATTGTAACGGACATTATTATGAAAGATTTTGTCCGAAGTGTGGGGGTAATTTAGATGATTGACAAAAGAAAAAAGGTTTTAACGATTTTGGTTGTTATTGCGGTGTTGTTTTCGATGTTCGCCGTTTTGAGCGGTTGCAGCCCCGAAGACAGTTCTTGGCCGCCGCGAGCATTGACGAAAAAGATAACGCTAACCGTTCACGTCGATGACGAAACGTACAAAGTGGACGCATACGTCGGAAAGGAAGTAAGCGTTGCAATGCAAGCGATTACGGCAAAAACGGGTTATTATCTGACGGGATATTACGACAGCGAAAGCGGCGGACAAATGTATTTCGACAGCGACGGTCAGTCGGTAAGCGTTTGGTCAAAGAGTTATCCCACCGAGTTTTATGCGCAATGGGAAAACGTCGATAATTTCGTGTTGGCAAACGGTGTTAGTTGGAAAGATACATATAATTACTTCGGCGAGCGTTATTTGTCATTCCATTGTACGGACGGTTTCAAAAGAAGCGCGATTGCAGGCAATAGGTCAAGAAACGTGCATATAACCGTAAGTTTCAAGATACAATGTCCGGCATACGCAGGGTTTGGCAACGACCCGAACAAAGACATTGACCGAGCGTTGTTTATTACGGACAAAAACAATTCGGCTGCGGAAATATATGCGAAAAAGTATTTTATCGTACACGGACTTGAATACAACGAGTTTTCACTTGATTTTACTGTAAGCGCACGAGTTTTCACAGAAAGCAGTTTCAACAACAAAAAATCTTTGGCGGTGTATCTCAAATGGCTCGGAAGCGACTACTATCCGACGTACATAAAGGACGTAAAAATTTCTTGTTACATAATGCCGTCCGAAAGCGGCAATATGTGAACAAAGTTATGAAAAAATGCGAAGGCGGGGTTTCCCGCCTTTTATTTTTTTGTCGGCGCAGGCAAAAAGGTTTTCAATATATAAAGTAAAAACAAAATAGAATCAAAAGAGTATATTCCTAATATGCTTTTGTATGAGAGTTATTCTTACGGGGGCATCGGGACGTATGGGCAGGCAGATGCTTGCCCTTTTTCAATCCGAGGGGCATATAGAAGTTATCGCCGTTGACAAAAATGTCGGCGGCGGCGAGTTCGATTGCATTGTTGCAAGATATTCGGATATTTGCGACGTAAAAGAAAGAGCGGACGCAATCGTCGACTTTTCGCTGCATACGGCAACGTGCGAAGTGGTCGAATCTGCGGTGAAACGCAATATTCCGCTTGTGGTCGCAACGACGGGGCATACGGCATACGAGCGCGGATATATCGAAAATGCAAGCGCGCAAATCCCCGTGTTTATGGCAAGCAATATGTCGATTGCAATCGCGTATCTCAAACGCTTTTCGGCAAAACTTGCGCAGATTTTTCCCGACGCAGACATCGAAATCATAGAAGCGCACCACGCAAAAAAGATGGATTCGCCAAGCGGCACGGCACTTTCCGTTGCGAAGAGTATTGTCAGAGCGCGAGGGTTCGGCAAAGTCGTCGTAGGCAGAGGAATAGGCAGAGAAAAAGGGGAAGTGAACGTACATTCGTTGCGAATAGGCGCGTCGCTCGGCGAACACGAAGTGATTATCGACACGGCGGGCGAGCGCATAGTTTTGCGGCACGAGGTTTTTTGCCGAAGCGTATACGCCGAAGGTGCGTTGAGAGCATTGCGATTTGTGCTTGCGCAAAGCAAAGGATTGTACGGAATAGAGGATATTTTGCCGTAGGCGGAGCGCCTGCGGGCAAAGATATAAAGCCCACCCCGTAAGTAGTAACGTGAATAAAAGTAGTAACTTCTCGCAAAATAGGGGTGAGGTGAAATATGAAAATTTCTTACAAACCTACTATTTTGGCGGCGGGCGGAATATGCGTTATCGTTGCGTTGTTCGTGATTTGCGGTTGTTTTTGTGCGCCGAAAGAGGTTGCGGACGCAGGGGTTTGCGACTTGCTGACCCCCGAAATCGTAAAGTTCTATGAGGAAGAAATCGCCAAAGAGCAAGTTTTGTCCTCAAAGAGCGAGCAAAACGTAAAGGCGATTGCAAATAGATTCGGAATCGACGAGCAGAAAGCAAAATGCGCCATACTGCTTTTTGATTTTTCAAAGCGGACGGGCGGCGGAATAACCTTTCCCGAAATCGCAAATATGAACGAGTTCAAGATGCTCGCGTTTGCAAAACAGCGCGGCGAAATCTACGGACAGACTCTCAATAAAGAGGATAAGGAAGAATTGAAGAAAAAGGCGTCCGATTTGTTGGGAATACGGTTGTAAAAAACTCTGCAACGCTTGAAAAGCGCGCGCCGAGATGATATACTGATTGTATCAAGCAGGAGGCGTGGTATGGACACTACTCAAAAACAGTTTTTGACCGCCAAGGCAAGACAACTTCGCGACGACGTCATCGAAACCATCGGCAGATTCGGTTCGGGACACATCGGCGGCGCGATGTCGGTTATGGATGCGTTGACGGTCATTTATTATGCAAAGGCAAACGTTGACCCCAAAAATCCCAAGAAAGCGGATCGCGACAGAGTGATTATGTCGAAAGGTCACGCAGGACCGGCAATGTACGCGGTGCTTGCGGATTTGGGATATTTCCCGAAAGAGTGGCTTGAAACCCTCAACAAAAACGGCACGAATCTTCCTTCTCACTGCGATATGAACAAGACCCCCGGCATAGATATGACGGCAGGCTCGCTCGGACAAGGACTTTCTTGCGCGGTGGGTATGGCTCTTGCGGCAAAAATGGACAAAAATCCCGCCACGATATACTGCTTTATAGGCGACGGCGAAAGTCAGGAAGGTCAGATTTGGGAAGCTAGTATGTTTGCAGGCTCGCACAAACTCGACAATCTCATCGTGCTTTTGGACTACAACAAAATGCAACTCGACGGTCCTGTTGCCGAAATCAACGACCTCGCGCCCGTCGAGGATAAGTGGAAGTCGTTCAACTTCTACGTTCAAAGCATAGACGGTCACGATATAGAGGCAATTTCAAACGCTATCGACAATGCGAAATCTCAACACGAAAGAGCAAATATGATTGTGCTTAACACCGTAAAGGGCAAAGGCGCGTCGTTTGCGGAAGCGGCGGCAAACTGCCATAGTATGAGCATTTCCGAAGAAATGTGGCGAAAGGAAACAAAGAGGTATTGAGATATGACGGATGAAAGAGAAATGCGCCAGGCGCTTGCGGGCGCGCTTGTCGAAAGAGCAAAAACCGACGACAGAATCGTCGTCATCGAAGCCGACCTTATGAGTTGCCACGCAACGAAGGTTTTCAAGCAAGAGTTTCCCGAAAGATTCGTAAACGTCGGCATTGCCGAGCAAAATATGATAGGCATTGCGGCAGGTATGTCCACGATGGGCAAGATTCCGTTTGCGTACAGTTTCGGTCCGTTTGCCACTCGCAGATGTTACGACCAGATTTTCATATCCGTTGCGTACGCTCGCCAAAACGTCAAAATCGTCGGCACAGACCCCGGCGTGCTTGCAGAGTACAACGGCGGCACGCATATGCCGTTTGAAGATATGGCTCTTATGAGAGCAATTCCGCATATGGTTTGCTTCGAGCCCGTCGACGCGACTATGCTCGAAAAAGCAGTCGACCAAATCGTCGATTATCAAGGTGCGGTCTATATCCGTTTGCAACGCAAAAAAGCCGAAAAAGTGTTTGACGATTCGTTGAATTTCGAACTCGGCAAGGCGATAAAAATCAGAGACGGCAAGGATGTGACGTTGATTGCAAGCGGCATTATGGTTGCAAGAGCAATCGAGGCGGCGGAACTTTTGAAAGAAGACGGCATAAGCGCAAGAGTGGTGAATATCCACACTTGGAAGCCTATCGACAAAGACGCAATAATCGAATGCGCAAAGGAAACGGGCGCAATCGTCACTTGCGAAAACCACAACGTGTGCAACGGTTTGGGCAGCGCGGTTGCAGAAGTCGTATGCCAAAATTCGCCCGTGCCTATGCGTTTGGTCGGCGTGAAAGACGAGTTCGGCCAAGTCGGTAAGAACGCATATTTGAGCGAGCAATACCACATCACCACGCAAGACATCGTCGAAGCGGCAAGAGAAGTGGTCAAGAACAAATAATCATAATTACATCGAAACGCAATAAAACAAAAACGTCTAAACATAACGAAAGCGACGGTTTATCCGTCGCTTTTGCATATATAAAACATTGATTTTGTTGTTTTTGCTTTTCCGTTTTGCGATTAATGCACCGAGAAAAGCAAGTCGCCGTAGGAAGGAACGGGCCAGTATTCTTTTGCGGTGAGCAATTCCATTTCGTCCACGACCTTGCGAAGATTTGTCATTGCGACGAGCACTTCGTCGTGATAGCAACGACCGCCTTTGACGTTTTCACCGAGCGAGTGCGCTTTTTGAAGCGCGTCTTTAAGTGCGTTTACGCAAGCGGTTGCTTCTTTAAGGTGCGTTGCGAGGTTGTTGCAAATGTCCTTTTCCTCGTCCGCTTCCACGCCGAGCGCAAGACTTTCGTTTGCCGCTTTTGCGACGTCGCCTTTATATTTGATGACGGACGGAATGATGTCCATCGTCGCCATATCGAGCATCGTCATCGCTTCGATGTTGAGCAGTTTGCAGTAGTTTTGGATATATATATCCTCTCTCGATTTGAGTTCCGCTTCGCTGAAAACGTGCATATGTTTGAACATATCGACGTTCTTTTGGCTCGTGATGTAGGGAAGCGCGTCTATCGTCGAGGGAAGATTGAGCAAGCCTCTGCGCTGTGCCTCTTTCGTCCATTCTTCCGAATAGTTGTTGCCGTTGAAAATGATTTTGCCGTGTTCGGTCATCACTCGCTTGATGATGTCGGTGATGCCTTGATTGATGTCGGTGACTTTTTCGAGTTCGTCCGCAAACAACTCGAATTGTTCCGCCATTATGGTGTTGAGAATGAGGTTTACGCTCGCAATGGATTGCGACGAACCGGGCATACGGAACTCGAATTTGTTTCCCGTGAACGCAAACGGTGAAGTACGGTTGCGGTCGGACGAGTCCATAGAGAATTTGGGCAAAACGTGTACGCCGATTTCAACTTCGCATTTTGCGCGTCTCGAATAGGTGCGGCCGTCTGCGATTGCTTGCATAATGCCCGTGAGTTCTTCGCCGAGGAACATACTCACGATTGCGGGCGGCGCTTCGTTTGCGCCGAGACGGTGGTCGTTGGACGCGGAAGCGACTGCGATACGAAGCAAATCTTGATGGCTGTCAACCGCCGCGATAATCGCCGCGAGAATGAGAAGGAATTGCGCGTTGTCTTGCGGACTCCTGCCGGGGTCGAGAAGGTTGCCCGAATCCGTCGAGATGGACCAGTTGTTGTGCTTGCCGCTTCCGTTTACGCCGTCAAATGGCTTTTCGTGAAGAAGACAAGTCATATTGTGCTTTGCCGCAACCTTTTTCATAATTTCCATCGTAAGTTGGTTTTGGTCGGTTGCGACGTTGACCGTCGTGTCGATAGGCGCAAATTCGTGTTGCGCGGGCGCGACTTCGTTGTGCTTCGTCTTTGCGAGAATGCCGAGTTTCCAAAGTTCCTCGTCAAGTTCTTTCATATATTTGACCACGCGGGGCTTGATTGCGCCGAAATAGTGGTCGGAAAGTTCTTGTCCTTTGGGCGGACGCGCGCCGAATAGGGTGCGACCCGTGTAGAACAAATCTTTTCTCTTTTCGTACATAGCGGTGTCGATGAGGAAGTATTCTTGTTCAGGACCTACCGAAACGTTTATGCGTTCGGTCTTTTTGCCGAGAATGGAAAGAAGCCTCGTGCCTTGTCTGTTGATTGCTTCCATAGAGCGCAAAAGCGGCGTCTTTTTGTCCAGAGCGTCGCCGTTGTACGAGCAGAACGCCGTCGGAATGCAGAGTATGCCGTCCTTTATGAACGCGTAGGAAGTGGGGTCCCAAGCGGTGTAGCCTCTTGCCTCGAATGTCGAGCGCAATCCGCCGCTGGGGAAGGAACTCGCGTCTGGTTCGCCTTTTATCAACTCTTTGCCGCTCAATTCCATAATCACGCCGCCGTTTTTGGTGGGGGCGATGAAGGAATCGTGCTTTTCTGCCGTTATTCCCGTGAGCGGTTGAAACCAGTGAGTGAAGTGGGTCACGCCTTTTTCGACTGCCCAGTCTTTCATTTCGTTTGCGACGATGTTTGCCGTTTCTCTTGAAAGAGGCAAATCGAGGGCGCAGCATCTTTTGAGTTCGCGATAGGTGTCTTTGGGCAATCTCTTGCTCATCACTCTGTCGTCGAAGACCATACTTCCGTACAAATCCGACATCAACATTATTGAGTACCTCGTGTTTTTTATAGATTCGATTATAGACATAATATTCCAAAAGTCAAAAGATTTCGCACAAAAAAATCGAGTATAAATAAAATGGATAAATATTCATTAAAATTGTGGTATTTATGCAATATATTTGGATATTTATAAGTCGATGTCGAGCGATTATAAACGAAACGCAAAATTTATACTTTTCGAAAATCGTGATTTTTCCGCATAAAACCTGCGTTTTTCGCGTGCGAATCGTCGCGCGAAACTTGCGATTTTGAGTGCGAATTGTGTTGACATTAAGGATATACGATGTTAATATATTTATAGAAAATAAATATGCAGACGGATAGTGTTCACAATTTTTTTTTAACCATTCGGTTGAAAAAAGTTTTGAACACTTTTTGTTTGTTAGAGGTTGTATGGACTCTTATATATCCCCGCTGTGCCAAAGGTATGCGAGCAAAAGGATGCAATACGTTTTTTCGCCGGACTTCAAGTTCGGTACTTGGCGTAAGTTGTGGATTGCTCTTGCCGAAGCAGAAAAAGAGTTGGGCATCGACATCACCGACGAGCAAATCGAGGAAATGAAGGCGCACCAAAACGACATCGACTACGAGTTGGCGGCGAAAAAGGAAAGCGAAGTGCGACACGACGTTATGGCGCACGTTCTCACTTTCGGCGAGGCTTGCCCCAAAGCAAAACCCATCATTCACCTCGGCGCAACGAGTTGTTACGTCGGCGACAACACCGACATAATTCAAATGCGCGAGGGATTGCTCGTTTTGCGAGAGGGATTGCTTGCGTGCATAAAATCCCTTCGCGATTTCGCAATGAAAAACAAGGGGCTCGCGACGCTTGCGTACACGCATTTTCAGGCGGCGCAACCCACGACCGTCGGAAAGCGCGCGACGCTTTATATTCAAGACCTTGTAAACGACCTCGACAATCTCGACTTTCAACTTTCCCGTTTGCGTTTGCTCGGTTGCAAGGGTACGACGGGTACGGCGGCAAGTTTTCTCGAACTGTTCGAGGGCGACGACGAAAAGGTGAAGGCTCTCGACAAAGCGATAGCGCAAAAAACCGGATTCGAGGGAACGTACGCCGTGAGCGGTCAGACATATTCGAGAAAGGTGGATTACAATGTGCTTTCCGTGCTTTGCTCGATTGCGCAAAGCGCGACTAAATTTTCAAACGATATTCGTCTTTTGTCACATCTCAAAGAGGTCGAAGAACCTTTCGAATCAAAGCAAATCGGCTCGTCGGCAATGGCGTACAAGCGCAACCCGATGAGAAGCGAGCGTATGGCTTCGCTTGCAAGATACGTCATCTGCGACAGTATGAATCCCGCAATCACCGCTTCGGCGCAGTGGTTTGAAAGAACGCTCGACGACAGCGCGAACAGGCGTATCGCAATCCCCGAAGCGTTTTTGGCTGTTGACGCAATACTGGCACTTTACAACAACATAATAAGCGGTTTAACCCTCTATCCGCGCATTATCGCAAAACATTTGAACGACGAATTGCCGTTTATGGCAACCGAAAATATCCTTATGTATTGCGTGTCCAAGAAGGGCGGCGACAGACAGGTTTTGCACGAGGCGATAAGACAACACTCTGTCGCGGCGGCGCAAGCGGTCAAGTGCGACGGCAAAGAAAACGACCTTTTGGAACGTATACTCGCAGACAAAACTTTCAATCTTACAAGAGAAGAACTCGATTCTGTTCTCGACGTCAAAGCCTTTACGGGCAGGGCGGAAAAACAGGTTGAGGAATACGTTTTTGAAGCGATAGACCCGCTTCTTGAAAAGAACAAAAACCGTATAGGCAGTTCGATTGCAATCAACGTCTGACGGCAGATAAAACAGAAATATTTTTTTGAGGTATACATATGCTTACATCTATTGTTGGTATCAACTGGGGCGACGAAGGCAAGGGCAGAATGGTCGATTTGCTTTCGCAAGAACAAGACGTTGTCGTTCGCTATCAAGGCGGAAACAACGCAGGTCACACCGTCATCAATGACAAGGGCAAATTCGTGCTTAACCTTTTGCCGTCGGCTATACTTCGCGAGGACAAAGTGAACGTTATGGGCAACGGTATGGTGGTTGACATCGAACATCTCTGCAAGGAAATCGCAAAACTCAGAGAGGGCGGAATCGTCATCACCCCCGACAATCTCAAAATCAGCGACAAAGCGGTGGTTTGCTGCCCCTACAACGTGCAACAAGACTGCCTCGAAGAAGACAGACTCGGCGACAAGAAGTTCGGTTCTACTCGCAGAGGCATCTCGCCGATTTACGCAGATAAGTATATGAAAAAAGCCATTCGTATGGGCGACATTCTTCACCCCGAATATTTGCGCTCTCGTCTCGAAACCATCGTCGAGTGGAAAAACCTCACGATTGAGGGTTCGTATCACGCAAAGGGCTACACCGTCGAAGAATTGCTCGACTGGTTCGACAAATACGGCACGCCGCTCAAAGATTACATCTGCGACACGGGCTACTATCTCGACAAGGCTCTCAAAAACGGCAAAAACGTTATGCTCGAAGCGCAACTCGGCGCATTGCGCGACATCGATTTCGGCATTTACCCCTACACCACCTCTTCCAACGTCATCGGTGCTTATGCTCCCATCGGCGCAGGCATCCCGGGCCACAAGCTGCACAACTCCATCGGTGTCATGAAGGCTTACTCCTCCTGCGTGGGTGACGGCCCCTTTACCGCCGAGCTGGCCATGACCGAGGAAGAGAAGCACGCCCTGCGTGAGGCTGGCCACGAGTACGGCGCCGCCACCGGTCGTCCCCGCCGCGTCGGCCCCATCGATCTGGTGGCAAGCCGCTACGGTGTCTTCTGCCAGGGCTGCGACGAGGTCGCGCTGACCCTGCTGGATGTGCTGGACTACATGGAGAAGATCCCCATGGTCACGGCCTATAAGCTGACCGACGGCACTACCACCACCCGCTTCCCCATGGGCGAGGCTCTGGACACCGCACAGCCGGTGGTCGAGTATCTGCCCGGCTGGCACTGCGACATCACCGCTGCCCGCAAGTGGGAGGACCTGCCCAAAGAGGCCCGGGACTACGTCGAGTATCTGGAAAAGGCCGTGGGCTGCAAGATCACCTATATCTCTGTGGGCGCAGAGCGTGAGGCATACATC
>URTQ01000009.1 GCA_900550855.1 uncultured Eubacteriales bacterium | reverse complement strand
TTAAGGCTTCGCCTTCCGCAATTATTAATTATTCATTATTAATTATTAATTACCATTGACAAGGCGTATCTGACGAAGTTATTCGCTCGCTTGCGCCATCAAAAAAGCCGCCGTGCAAAACAACACGACGGCTTTATAACCATATATAAACCGTAAATCTCGTCTTGCACTCCGTCTTTCGCCAAAAGCCTTGCCATCGTTTCGGGCGCACCCTACACTCCGTCGGCTTCGACGCACATCGTTTTTGATTCGATATTTTTTTATCTATTTTGATTCTATCCTATATCCGACATTATGTCAAGCGTTTTCAAAAAACAAACAGCAATGCCGCGCCGAGTATTCTGCTTTTCAAAAGCACGGGCATATATTCGGCGTCCATAACGCCTTCGGCAATGTTTTTCTCTTGGATTTGCCAACCTGCGATTTGCTTCATCGCATCTCTGCTTTCGGAATTTTCGGCAAAGAAGTCGGACACAAACAACTTCAAATCCGCTTTTACGCTATCAACGCAAGACGTAATCTTTTGGCTTACGGCGTCGATTTTATTAATATGCCATTGATACCATAACTTGATATACGGAATGCTGCTCTCGTCGGGGCTGCTCGGTCTTTCATATGGGCAACTCTCGTCGAGAATACCCTCGATATCGCAACCGTACGCTTTTGCATACAGCGCATTCAAATTCGCCGTGGTCGGATTTATCTCGAAATCGTAGTACGCTTGTTTCATTTTCTCGACGTTGTACGCGAACAACAAAGAAACAATCATAAGCGCGAGCGTATCGTTGTCGATAACGTCAGAGTGCGTGGGGCTGAAATCATCTTTGCCGTAATCGCCGCTTACAAGGTCGGAAACATTGAGAAGCAAGTCGAGCACAATAACGGGCATTGCCTTTTGATAGCCGTCCTTGCCCTGCTCGCATACTCTGTCGATAAGTGCGTTTATGACGTTTTGGTCGAATCTTCCTTCCGCCATTATGCCGTCGATGACTCTCGCCGCCAAAACGAGTTTGTTGAACGTGTTTGTGGTATCGTCGAGCGCACCGTCGTTTTCGAGTTTAACGCAAGACAAAAAGTCCTCGATAAAGGCTTTGCTCGATATGACGTTGCGGCTTGCCTCTGCCACTTCGCACAGCGACGGAATGACGTCGGCAACCATATACGCGTATTTTGCGTAAATCATAATTTGCGCGTACACTTGCGAGGAAATGTTCTTGTCGTCGAAATTTTCGATAAAAAGATTGAGCGCGGCGTCGAGTTTTTCGACCTCGCTTTGCGAAAGCGCGTTTTTGAGTTTGGACACGTTGCCCAACAGCGCGCTAACAAGCGTTGATAACTCGCTTTCGGACACGTTGGACAGCGCGCCGTCCTCTTCGAATATCTTTGAATAAAGTTCGTCGGTCAAGGTGTTGACGGACGTATCGTACGCAAATGCGATAAGTTCGCCGAAAGCGTTTTTGGCGTTGTCGAGCGCGGATTGCATTTCCTTCTTTTGCGCGTCGGTTGCGTTGAGGGATTGCTTTGCAAGATTGAGCACCACTCTGTTTTCGGACACGTTTTGAATCGCCGCCGCACTTGCGCCGTTTTGAATCATAACGTCTTTCACGTCGTCGAGTCTGTCGACGATTTGAGATACGGTTTTGCTACCGCTTTGAATGAGTTTTGACACGAGGTCGTACGCAAGCGAGGAAACGTCGCCAGACGTAAGACCGATTCGTTTGAGAAGCGGAACTAAAAGTTCGGCGTTTTGCGAAAATTCTTCGAGAAGTTTTTTGCCGTCCTCGCTTTCGAGAATATCTGCGAAAGTTTGGATTTTTGCCGTCTGCAAACTCGAATCTTTAAGCACCTCGCAAACAAGGCTCGTCCAACCCTTCGTCACGACGTAGTCGCCCGCCGTATCGAGTTTTGCGATTTCCTCGTCCGTGAGATTCGCGTTCCACTTAGAGTTCAGTCCGACGAGAAAAGTCTGCTCGGCTCTTTCGACTTGCCTTGCGCGCTCTTTTTGAGCGTCGGTTTGTCCCTTTTTGTTGCACGCAACCAAACTCGCGCAAAGAATCAACACGAGGACGAGCAACAAAATAAGGATTGATTTCGACTTTTTCATACTTATACCTTTTTGATATTATACCCTTTTTTGAAGCAAAGCGCAAGGGGTATGAGCGTATAGCCGACACTCATCGCGCCGCCGACCGCCGCAACGACCCACGCTTCGTACATAAACTCGAAGTAGAGTCCGAACAAACGCAACGCGTGAATGAGGCAGGAAGTGATAAGCACCGAGAACGCAAACGACAGCACGAACGCCACGAGCGCGACGAACGCGCTTTCGAAAACTTCCGCGCCGAGCAAGGCGTTCTTGGACATACCTGCGTTCAACAGTGCGGTTCTCGATTTCTGCGTGGTCGCTCTGCCTATAAGCGACGACGCGACAGTCACGGCAAATATGAATATCGTGACCACCGCCGCGAGCGTGCCGATGAGGTCGAACACCGATTGCATACTTTCCATTTCCCACTTGAACGCGTCAAGCGTTTTTATAACGTAGTAGTTGTTGCCGGCGTACTTTTCGCGAAGCAATCCGACGGTCTTGTCCATATCGCCGTCGACGGTTGCAAGCACCGTATCGACTTGCTTTCCGTACAAATTTTTCACGACGTCCGCGCTTACGACGACGTAGTTGCCGCTGAACAGCGTGTGTTTGAGTATGCCGCCCACGACGACTTCTTTCGTTACGCCTTCAACGCTCATTTCGAGAGCGTCGCCCTCGCTTACGCCGTACAGTTCTTTGAGTGCATAATCGACAAAAACGTACGGTTTATCGCTCGAAATGCGCTCGTAAACCACTGATTTTGACGTTATATACTCAAAGTCAACTATGTCGAGAACGTCTTTCGAGCCGAGCATATTCATAGTTTTGTCTATGCCGTTCACTCTCAAATCGGATTTGCCCCAAACCATTTTAGTGGCTTGCTTTACGCCGTCTATCTGCTCGAATTTCGCCTCGTCCACGTCTGCTTGAATGTTTGTGACGAACACCATATCGGAAAACTCGTCGACGTATGACGTAAAGATATTCGTCGTGAGCGAGTAAGACATAAACAGCATCATTGCAATCGTCATACCCACCGTGAGCATCGTCACAGAGCGAGAAAAACGCTTGTCGCGCACGATGTTTTTCGCGCCTATTTGCACGCTCGGCGAAGACGATTTCGATGCGAGTTTGCCGCCGATTTTCATTGCTCTCGAGCAAGCGAGCGCAAGAGTCGCCACACTGAACGCTATGCCGAAAACCGACATAATCGCCCTTGCGGACGGTACGCAAAATTCTATGACCACGCTCACGACCGTGAGCAAAGCAAACGTTATCAAAAGCGCAATCGACGCTTTCGACGGCTTGCTTACGTCGAGTTGATTTTCTCTTATACTGCCCTTGAACGAACGCAAAATGGGTGCGAGCGAACTCAAAATCGAGCATACGAGCCCTATGCCGCCGGCAAGGAACAAATAGCCGACCGATATGCCGAAAGTTACGCTTGACGAAAGGGTGAGTTTCAAAAGTCCGACAAACACGCCCACCGCAAGAAGCGAGCCGATAACCGTGCCTATGCACGCTTGCAACGCGCTTTCGATGAGGAAAAGTGAGGTTATCTGGCGTTTGGTTGCGCCCACGACTTTGAGTTTCGATATAAGATTGACCTTTTCGCCCTCGCTCATAAGGAACAACAGCACGATTATCGCAATGCCGAGTGCCAAAACCGCGCCGCCCGCAAGCACTACGGGTGCGGTGAGGCTTTGCGTTTGTTCCTCGATATACTGCGCGTCTTTCGACGCCGTGACGAGCATATCCTTATATTCGGGCATTGCCGATATTTCGTTTATCGTTTGCTCGACTTTCGATTTGTCTTGCAAAACGACGTGAATTTCGTTGCATAAATTCTCGCTCGAAAAGATGAGTGAGGAAAAATTCTCGGTGAGTCCGAGCATAAGATAGGGCGCGTCGTCGAGGAAGTAGCCGCTCTGCTTTGCGATTGCGCCGATATAGCAAATCACGCTTTTCGTGCCGAGCGTAAACTCTACTCTGTCCCCCACCGAAAAGCCGAAATGCTTTGCCGCGTCTTTTGAAACGATTATGTCGTCCGTTCTCTCGCCGCTTTGCATTTTGGATATATCGCCCTCGATAACCTCGATTGTCGCAAGCGATTCGAGTTGACCTTTTTTGAAGCCGCGCACGCCGACGTACTCGTCGTCGTACATAGCGTACAGTTTGAGCGACGGCACGATTTGCTCAACGCCGTCAATGCTTTGAAGCGGCTCGTCTTTCATAATACGGTCGCTCGTGCTGTTTGTGGAAATCGTTATATCGCTTATGCCCGACGAGGCGGTTTCGGTTGCGTAAATATAGTCGTACACTGCGCCCTTAAACGACAACATACAAAAAATCATTGCGACGACCACCGCGACCGCTAAGGTCGTGGCGACAAATCGCAACGGTTTCGACGTTATGTTTTTAAGAGCGAGTTTGAACATAGAAAGTTGTTATATTTTTGTTTGGTTTTTATTGTTTGCTTGCACAAACTGCGTCACACGCAGTTTATGCAAGGTTACCATCGTCAATTTTGACAAGTCGGGAAGCATACTCGGCGTGGGACGGCGAGTGCGTAACCATAACCAGCGCAACGCCGCGGTTTTCGTTGATGTCTTTCAAAAGTTCCATAACCTGACGGCCGCGCTCTTTGTCGAGACTGCCCGTCGGTTCGTCAAGGAAAATGATTTTCGGATTCGTCGCAAGAGCCCTCGCGATTGCAACGCGCTGTTGCTCGCCGCCCGACAGTTGACGAGGATATGCGTTTTTGCGTTTGTCAACGCCGAGATACGCCAAAATTTCGTCGACGTGCGCTTTGTATTCGCTTTCCTTTTTCTTGTCGAGAACAAGCGGCAAGGTCACGTTTTCGTAAACGGTAAGATTCGGCACGAGATTGTCGAACTGATACACGAAGGAAAAGTCGCGCCTGCGCATACGCGCGATTTCTTCGTCGTGTGCGGCGCAAAGGTCTTTTCCCAAAAGTTCCACTCTGCCCTCGCTCGGCTTGTCAATGCCCGCAAGGATATAAAGAAGCGTTGATTTGCCGCTTCCCGATTCGCCCACGATTGCGACAAACTCGCCCTCGTCAAGCGAAAAGTCGACGCCTTTGAGAACTTCGGTTTCCACCTCGCCCGTAACGAACGTTTTTTTGATGTTTTCGGCTTTAAGTACGCAATTTGCCATATAGCCCCCGTCGCGCGCCTACTGTGTGCGTGCGCGCATAAATACACTTTGAATTATAACACAGCATATTTGATAAAACAATAACAAAATAGTTGCCATCGACCGCTTAAAATATGATATACTGAAATTATGAAAAAACCATTGCTCGTGCTCGGCACTGTGGAATACGAAATCGAACTTGCAAAAGAAACGGCGAGAAAGCCGCGCTTGCTTCTACACGCCTGTTGCGGTCCTTGCGCAAGCAGCGTGCTTGATTATCTCACGCCGCACTTCGATGTCACGGTTTACTATTACAATCCAAACATTTTGCCGAAAGACGAGTTTATCAAGCGTGAAAACGCACTTAAAGATGTTGTTTCGCATTTTGACGGTGTAAAACTCGTCGTGCCGAATCAAGACGAACAAGAGTATATTCCCTACGTCAAGGGGCATAAATCCGACCCCGAAGGCGGCGCAAGATGCACCCTTTGTTTCAATCTGCGCCTTGAAAATACGGCAAAATATATGCTTGAAAACGCCGAAAACTTCGACTTTTTTGCCACCACGCTGACGGTGAGTCCGCACAAAAACGCACCGCTTATAAACGAGATAGGCAAAACCATAGCCCAGAAATACGGCGTGAATTATCTCTCGTCCGACTTCAAAAAGCGCAACGGTTATCTTCGTTCCATTCAACTTTGCAAAGAATGGGGCATATATCGCCAAAACTACTGCGGTTGCGTAAGCGACCTTTTGCTCGATTGACGACTTGTATTTTGCATAAAAAGTAACACAAACGTTATACCGATTAAATTGAAAACAGCATAAAAATTCATTAAAAAACATCGGGAAAACGCACAAAAAAACACGTTTTTTAACGTGTTTTTTTGCTTATTTTTCAATCGGTTTTGCGTGCGATTTTGCCGCTCAATCTATTTCGACTTTTACGACTTCGCCCGTTTTTGCATTGATCGTTATCTCGACTTCCGTCAAGAATCCTATGCGAACTTTCACGTCGTAAACGTAAACGGAATGTCTGAGGTCGCCTGAATATTCGATGTTCTTTTCACTTTCCTCAACTGCGATTTTGGCACTTCCGCCATACTCTCTTGCAACGTAATCGAGTGCGATTTGCTCGGCTTGCGTTTGAGAATAGTTGCGATTTTTGTTTGCAGAACCGAACGCCGTGCCGAACACTGCGCTGAGGATTATTGCGGCGGATACCAAAAGCACCGAGGCAGAAATCAACAAGATTTTGAGCGTGTTCTTTTTGGCGTATTTTTTCTGCGCACGGCGAATTTTGTCCTCGTCGCAGTCGTCGCTTATGGCTTTTTTAGATTCGTACGCGTCGATAATTTCCGTCATTTTGCGCGCTTTTTCGAGTTCTTGCTCGACGAAAACGATTTCTTCTTCTGTGGCAACGCCGTCTTTGTACTTTTTGTATGCGTTTTCAAAATCCATATTACTTCTCCAAAATCTGTTTTATTTGTTCTCTGCCCCGATAAAGCATAACCTTTACGTTGCTTTCGCTCTTGCCGACAATCAGCGATATTGCGTCCACCCTCATATCTTCAAAGTAAAACAGCAATATGACTTCTTTGAGGTTTTGCGGCAACAACCCGATTGCGTTGTAAAGCGCGCGATAGTTTTCGTCCTTGACGATTTGATGCAACACGTCGTCGCGCTCGCTCGACATATCTTCGGAAAGTTCGACGATTTTCGAGTGTTTACGTTTTTTGTTGAGGAACAGATTGCGACACACTTTCAATATCCACGCCTTGAAGTTTTTAACGTCGTCCGCTACGGCAAGCGCCTTGAAAAAGGCTTCCGAAACCAAATCTTCGGCTTCGGAAGCGTTTCTCGTGAGCGACATTGCATACAAGAGAACGTCGTTGTAATACTTTTTGAACAGTTGTTCTACAAGATCGTGATCCATAAAAATCAGTCGTCTATTTCCTTGTCGTAGTCAAGAATTTGACCCGTTTTTGCGTTTATTTCGTATTCGTATTCGTATCCGCCCGACTTAAACTCGACTTCCCAAACGACTACGCCGTGTTCGACTTCGAGTTTTGCTTCGATTTGAGCGGGGTTGCTCACGCCTGCGTGAGCGGTTGCGATTCTGATTGCCTCGTCTTGCGAAATCGTAGTATTCGTATCGACTTGCTCTTTCTTGTCGGTTTCAACCTTGATGATTGCGCCCGTCACGGCGTTGATTTCGTAGTCGTATTCCACGCCGTCGAGTATAAATTCGATTTCATAGACGTACGAGCCTTTTTCAAAATCGAGTTTCGCTTTCTTTACAGTTGCGTCGTTTGCCGTAAGCGAGGTGTTTTGCAAGCCTCTGAGCGCGTTTTCGACCGCGATTGAGATTGCAGCGTCCGTGCCTTTGAATTCCACGCCTTCGGGCGCTTTTTCAAACTCGGTTTTGTCGTTCACTTCTTTTTTGTGAATCTCGCCGCTTTTTGCCTCGATATCGTATTCGTATTTGGTCGTTCCGACTTTGAACTCTACTTCGTAGAGGTACTTTCCGTCGTCGAAGTCGAAGTCCATTTCAAGTTTCGTGACGTCGTTAAGTTCAACGCCCGCGTCGGCAAGCGCAATGTTTCTTGCCGCTTCTTTGCCGATGTACTCGTTGTTTTCAAACGGTGCGTCGGGGATTTGGTCTTTTTCGACTTGGCGGTCGTTTATTTTGACGGATTTCACGGTTTTGTCCGCGCCTATCGTGACGTCGTATTTTATGCCGTTAATTTCGATTTCGACCACGAAACTGTCTTCGCCTTTTTGCGTGACGGTGGCATAATCGACGTTTTGATTTCCAACGCCCACCGTTTGAAGCGCGATTCGCGTAAACTCGGCGTTTCTTGCCTGTTCTTTTTGTTCTTGTTGGTCGCAAGCGGCGAATATCACCGCGCAACATACGATTGCAACTATTGCAAAAGTGAGTATCATTTTTTTCTTCATAATGGGTTGCCTCCTTGGTTTTTTCACTTATAAGACACCCGACTTCGAAAAAGGTTACAAACTTTTTGCAAAAAAAAATAAACGGACAAAAAGATTTTCTCAAATCGATTTGTCCGTCAATCGTCAATTTTTTTGTCGAGAACCACGACCGCGCCCTTAAACTCGTCGCCTTCCCATATGATTTCGCCGACGGACGGAAGCATAACGTAACCGTCCTTTACGTTCTTTACGCTTATGACGGGTGTGGTTATGGTCGCTTCGACGTCGCTTCTTTCAAATGCAAAGTCGCAATCTATCATTTCGCAATCGATGAGTTTGAGATTCTTGCAATAACAAAGCGGTTGCGTGCCTATGATTTTGCAATGGTCAAACGTCACGACATCGCAGTACCACGCAAGATATTCGCCCTTGACGACGCAGTTTTTGACGGTTACGTTTTCGGCGTGCCAGAACGCGTCTTTCGTGTCGAAATTGCAATCCTCGAACACGGCGTCCTTGATGTACTGAAAACTGTATTTGCCCTTGAAATCCACGTTTTTGAAGTGAATTGACGTTGCGCGCATCATAAAATATTCGCTTTCGGCGTGCGAATTTGACATATTCACACCGTGCGTAGACCAACCGAACTCGGGCGAAACGATGTCGCAACCCTCAATCGTGACGTTTTTGCACTCTCTGAGTGCCTTTATGCCGTGCATTTTGACGTTTTTGAGGTTGATGTTCTCGCTATACCAAAGCGACGCGCGGCACAACCGTGTCATTTCGCTGTCCGCAATAGTCAAATTGTGATCGTGCCAAAACGGATAGCGAAGATTGAAAAAGCAATCCTTGCACTCTACGTTCCTGCACTCTTTGAACGCGCTTTCGCCGTCGGCAGGTCCGTCTATTTTTACGTTGTTGACTTTGACTTTTCTCGCGCCGTAAAACGCGCGTTCTTCGTCGAAAGTTTCGTTTTCTACACCACAATTTTCGTATGCCATATTTTTTCCTTGTCTTAAAAGTGTTCTTATACCAAAATGCAAACCGCCTGCAACTGCAAGCGGAATGACGAATTATTGTTCTTCTTGTCTTTGTTCGAGCATAGACTTGACTTTCATAAGTCGCGTCGTCGCGCCTCTTTCGTTCTCGTCGAGTTTCATAACGATATACTTTATGGTTTCTTCGAGTTGCGGAATCATAACGTATTCGAGCGCATTGACGCGTCTTCTGTTCTTTTCGATTTCGTCGGCGAGCATATTGCACGTCTTTTCGACTTCCGCAAGTTTCAAGAGTTTGGGCAGAAGTTTTGTGAGCGAGGATATTGAACTGTCGAGTTCGCTCGTCACGCTCGCAAACGAGTACGGATACAAATCCTTGCTTTCCCCTTCCGTGACGGTGAAAACCGGCACGTTGACGCTCATAACGTTTTTCGAGGACGTTTCGAGCGTAACCTTTGCCGACGGCATTGCGATTGCTTCCTCAATCACGGCGTCGCTGGAAACCGCACGCGCGAGCATAAAGGATTTGAGCGAATCGCCGAGTTCTTCCTCGACTTCTTCTCTCAATCTCTTGTTTTCGCGAACGTAAAGCATAAACTGGCGAATCATTTCGTCAGATTTATCCTTCAAGAGTTTGTGTCCTCTCGTTGCGGTTTTAAGACGATTTTTGAGTCGTCTTAATTCCATTCTTGTGGGGTTTACGTTGAGTTTGCTCATTATTTGTTTTCTTCCTCGTCGTTTTCGAGGTATTTTTCGATATACTCGTCGCGGATACGTTTAAGTTCGCTCTTGGGCAGGATTTTGAGAAGTTTCCAGCCGAGGTCGAGGGTTTCTTCGATGTCGCGATTGACGTCGAAGCCTTGCGAAACGTATTGTTTTTCAAACTCGTCCGCGAATTTTGCGTATTTCTTGTCCGTTTCGGTCAAAGCCGCGTCGCCGAGAATTGAACTCAATTCCTTTGCTTCCTTGCCTTGCGCGTACGCGCTGAAAAGTTGGTTCATCGTGTCGGCGTGGTCTTCTCTCGTTTTGCCCTTGCCTATGCCCTTGTCTTTAAGACGAGAGAGCGACGGCAATACGTCGATGGGCGGAACGATACCTTTTTTGTACAATTCGCGCGAGATGATGATTTGTCCTTCGGTGATGTAGCCCGTAAGGTCGGGAATGGGGTGCGTTTTGTCGTCCTCGGGCATCGTGAGGATAGGAATCTGCGTGATAGAGCCTTTCTTACCCACGATTCTGCCCGCACGCTCGTACATACTTGCAAGGTCGGTGTACATATAACCGGGGTAGCCGCGTCTGCCGGGGACTTCCTTTCTTGCCGCCGAAACTTCGCGCAGTGCCTCTGCGTAGTTGGTGATGTCGGTTGTGATAACCAAAACGTGCATATCCTTTTCAAACGCAAGGTATTCCGCCGCGGTCAACGCCATACGAGGCGTGGAAATACGCTCGACCGCAGGGTCGTTTGCAAGGTTTATGAACATAACCGCGCGCTCGATTGCGCCGGTCTTTCTGAAATCGCTAATAAAGAAGTCCGCTTCCTCGAACGTGATACCGACCGCCGCGAACACGACCGCGAATTTTGCGTCGCTGCCCAAAACTTTGGCTTGTCTTGCGATTTGCGCCGCAAGTTCGGCGTGAGGCATACCCGACATAGAGAACACGGGAAGTTTTTGACCTCTGACGAGCGTGTTCAAACCGTCGATTGCGCTGATACCCGTTTGAATAAACTCGTTGGGATAGTCGCGCGCGACGGGGTTTATCGGTTGACCGTTGATGTCGAGTTTCATTTCGGGAATTATGGGTGCGCCGCCGTCGCGGGGTCTGCCCATACCGTCGAAAACTCTGCCTAGCATATCTTCGCTTACGCCGAGTTCGATGCCGTGTCCCAAAAATCTCGCTTTTGCGGAAGCCATTTTGATGCCTTGCGAAGCCTCGAACAACTGAACGAGTGCCTTGTCGCGATTGATTTCAAGCACCTTGCCGCTTCTGATTTCGCCGTTTTCCTGTCTGATTTCGACAAGTTCGTTATATTTTACGCCCTCAACGCCCTCGACGAGCATAAGCGGGCCGACAATCTCTCTTATGGTGTTGTATTCTTTTAACATCAAATGCCTCCTTCGTCGGTGAGAGCGCGCATTTCGCTCTTGATTTCGGCAAGAATTTCGTCGAATTTCGACATTTCGCTTTCGGGAATATACTTCGCTCTGCCGATTTGCTCTCTTACGCCGAGTTCGAGAATATCCTCGATGTCGACGTTCTTTTCGAGCGCGTCCTTTGCAAGTTCGTCAAATTCGAGAATGAGGCGAAGCATATATTCTTGCTTGCGCAACGACGAGAACGTGTCGACCTCGTGGAAAGCGTTTTGGTGCAAATAGTCCTCTCTTATGGACTTTGCCGTTTCCATAGTGAGTCTGTTTTCGGGCGAGAGCGCGTCCATACCGACGAGCCTTACGATTTCGTCGAGTTGCGCTTCCTCTTGAAGTATGCGCATACACTTTGCGCGCAATCTCATCCATTCTTCGTCGACGTTGTCGGTGTACCACTCGCCAAGACGTTCTGCGTAAAGCGAATAACTCGTAAGCCAGTCGACCGCAGGGAAATGGCGTTTGTACGCAAGCGAGGCACTTAGTCCCCAGAACACTTTGACGATACGCAAAGTCGCTTGCGATACGGGCTCTGACAAGTCGCCGCCGGGAGGCGAAACAGCGCCGATTGCCGTAATCGAACCGACGACGTTTTCTTGTCCCAAAACCTTGACGATACCCGCTCTTTCGTAAAATTCCGCAAGACGAGAACTGAGGTATGCGGGATAGCCTTCTTCACCGGGCATTTCTTCAAGACGTCCGCTCATTTCTCTGAGCGCTTCCGCCCAACGAGACGTGGAATCCGCCATAATAGCGACCGAATAGCCCATATCTCTGAAATATTCCGCAATGGTGATACCCGTATAAATTGACGCTTCGCGCGCCGCAACTGGCATATCCGACGTGTTTGCGATAAGCACGGTGCGCTTCATAAGCGGTTGACCGCTCTTTGGGTCGATAAGAGTCGGAAACTCGTTGAGAACGTCCGTCATCTCGTTGCCGCGCTCGCCGCAGCCGACGTATACGATTATGTCCGCGTCCGCCCACTTTGCAAGTTGGTGCTGAACGACGGTTTTGCCGCTTCCGAACGGTCCGGGAACTGCCGCAACGCCGCCCTTTGCAATCGGGAAAAGCGTGTCGATGACTCTTTGTCCCGTAACGAGCGGTGCTTTCGGGGAAAGTTTTTCTTTGTAGGGTCTGCCCTTTCTGACGGGCCATTTTTGAAGCATAGTCACGTTGACGTCGCCCTTTTCGGTTTCAACGACGGCGACGGTTTCGTCAACGGTGAACTCGCCTTGTTTGATTTCCTTAACCGTGCCTTTAACGCCGTAAGGAACCATAATTTTATGCTCAACGAGGACGTTTTCTTGCACTACGCCGAGTACGCTTCCGCATTCGACGACGTCGCCGACGGTTGCTTTCGGCTCGAACACCCATTTCTTTTGGTGGTCGACGGCAGGAAGGTATACGCCTCTTTCGATACGGTCGCCCGCAATATCTCTGAGTTTGGCAAGCGGTCTTTGAATACCGTCGTAAATGCCCTCGATAAGACCGGGGGCGAGTTCGACGGAAAGGGGCGCGCCCGTAGAATATACGTTTTCGCCCGGACCTAATCCGCTCGTTTCCTCATAAACCTGTATGGACGCGCGGTCGCCGCGAAGTTCGATGACTTCGCCGATAAGTTTTTTTTCGCTAACGTGAACCACGTCGTACATCTTGCACTGGGACATACCCTCTGCAACAATCAACGGTCCGGATACTTTTACGATTTTTCCAGTTTCCATTTTCGTCCTCTTATTTGTTCTCTTTGTCGAATAAAATGTCTGCGCCTATCGCCTTTTCGACGTTTGCTTTTATGCCTGCGAGCCCCACGCCGCGATTGCCTTCCGCCGACGGAATTGGCACGATGACGGGATAGGGACGGGATTTATAGCGATTGATGAGCGCGTCTGCTTGCGTCGCAACCTTTTCCGTCACGAAAATGACTGCGTATTTTCTCGCAAGCGCGTGAATGGTATCTCTTGCCTGATACTCGTCTTCCACGGGGAAAACGTCAAGACCGATGGCCTTGAATGCAAGCACGCTGTCTTTGTCGCCGCATACCGCGATTGCATTGTCACGCATAGAGTTCACGCATCCTTTCTTTGATTATTTGAGGCGCGACGTGATTTTTCACGCCAGCCACGATGAGTTTTGCAATTTTAATTTCGGTCTTTCTGCTCATATAGAACGCGACGATGGGCGCAATCGAGTACAAGTCGTCCTTTTCGCGCTTCCAAACTTTCAAAAGCGCGTCGTCGGTTTTTGCCTCGAACACGACGAGTTTTCCGCCCTCGTCGAGTGCCTTTACGTCCTCGTAATATTCCGTTTCCTTGAAAGGTTTGAGGAAGCCTTCGCCGTGAAGTTCCCAAAGTCCTTCAAACGCGGAAAGCGGAATCGTGCCGCCGTCTATAAAGCAATCCGCAAAGAACGCAAAGTCGAGTCCGAGCCGTCTTGCTCTTTCAAAGGAAGATATATTGAGGTAGTTTATTCTTTTTTCAAAATATTCCTTTGCGACCTTGCCGCTCTTTTTACAAAGTTCGAGTTGGTGGGCAAATTGCGCCTTGTCGACGTCAACGTCGAGCGCGTGCGCTTTGATTTCGCCGCTTGCGAGTGCTTCCTGCGTTTTAAGGATAACATCCTGCATTTGCTTTGCAAGCGCGCTTATTTCGCCCGATTCGATTGCTTCTTTGAGCGTTTCGACCTCAAAAAGTCCGTTCGGGGCGAAACTTTCCGCTTTTGCGCCCGAAACGTACGCTTTGAGCAAAATTTTGAGGTTGACGTAATCGCTTTCCACGATAAACGCGTCGAGTGCGCCGCCCTCGTTCATCTCTTTCAAAAGCGCGATGTTTTCTTCTTCCGCGCGTTTGAAAACGACGTCGAAATTTTCGCCGTCCGTACCGAAACCGAGTTCCGCAAGAGCCTTTGACGCTTCCCTTGCGTCGGTAGCGTCCAAAAGCCTCTGCACCGCTTGCGCGGTGAGAAGTTTGCTTTCTCTGCTCTTTATCTGGGCGTTTTGGTACAAAAATTTGTATGACATATCAGCCGAAAATTTCCTTTGCCGTCTTTGCTTCCGTTTGTTCTTTGAGAAGGGCGACTTCGACTTCGAAAGTGAAGTTTTTGTCAACGCCGTTCTCGCTCAAAATCAATCCGCCGTCAAAATCGCCGAATTTGTCCGAAAGAGAGAGTTTTATTCCCTTCTTTTTTGCAAATTCCGCAAGCGCAGCCTCTGTGACTATGTCCTTTTCTCTTTGGGATATAGTCACAACGTCGCCGTCTTTTGCGTTGTCGAGCATTGCGAAAATAAGGTCGGAATAAGTCTTTTCGTCGAGATTTCGCACGTTTTCGAGAACGCGCTCGTACACGACGTCAAGCACTTTCGTCTTTGCGGCGAGAGTGAGTTTCTTTGCGTCGAGTTCGGCAACGGTTTTCGAGCGTGCGTCGACGTCGAGCACCATTCTGTCCGTTTCGGATTTTGTCGAATACAGATATTCCTTGCATTCTTCCGCCGCTTTTGCGATGATTTCGTCCGCTTTGGCGTTTGCCTCTGCGACTATCGAGTCGGCTTTGAGATGCGCGTCGGATATGATTTTTTCAACAATCGCTTCTTTGCTCATAGGTTTTTATTATGCGATGAACGCCGCGCTTGCCGCCGTTTCGAGAAGGGATTCGGTTGCGGGCATCATAACGCCGAGAAGGGATACCAAAAGCGCAAGAACTGCATAGGTTTCGACCATAACCGTCAAAATGATTGCCTTGCCGCTTTCTTCGGGACGTTTTGCAACGAGTGCGATACCGCTGCAAGCGACTTTGGATTGATAAAGCGCGCTCAAAAAGCCGACGATTGCCATCGGAAGACAAGCCACCATCAAACCGAGTCCGCCCGTGACGGAAAGTCTTGCAACCGAGCCGAAAAGGTCGATTTTGACGAACACCAAGAACGCTACGAGCAAGCCGTAGATGCCTTGCGTACCCGGCAAAAGTTGCAAGACCAAACATTTGGAAAACTTGTCGGGGTCCTCGCTCGTTACGCCTGCCGCCGCTTTACCTGCCGTGCCGACGCCGATTGCCGAACCGATGCCTGCCATTGCTGCCGCAAACACCGCGCCGATGAGGGCTATCAAAGTCCCAAGTGTGAAATTACCCATATAACTACCTCCTACTTTTCCAAGTATGTGTATTTTGTTTTTGTTCCGAAAGGCACGAAAACGTGTCCGCAACCTTCGTAGAATTTTCCGAAAAATTCGATGTATTGCAATCTGCAATTATGAACGTACGCGCCGAGCGTGGATATGCCGATGTTAAAGACGTGTCCCACGAGGAAGATAGGCACGCAAAGGACGTATCCTATCGCAACGAGGTTTGCGGGGAACAAGCCGAGCACTACCGAGCAAATCTGATTGACGACGAGAGCGACCACGCTGCCCGAAAGTCCCAAACCGAACAAACGCGCGTACGAGAGTATGTCCGAAAGAATGTTTACGCCGTCATAAAGTTTGCCGAATCCCGTGAGGAAGGACGTCACTTTCTTCACGCCTTTTTTGCCTCTCGTGTTGCCGAGAACGAGCAAGAACGCACCGCCCGCCATAAGACCTATACCCGTCCATTTGAGAGCGGCGATTTGTTTGAAGAACAACAGCGAGAGCGCAAGCATAATGATACCCGCGAAAATCATATACCACGTTCCGACCTCGAAAAATGCGTCGAGGGGGCGTTTTTTGCGTATGAGATTGATTGCGTTGAGAAGCATACCGACTGCGATATGCACGAAGCCGAGCGCAAAGGATATGCCCAGCAAATACAGCGGTCCGTTGCCTTCGAGAGGCTGAACGAGTTGCAATTTCGCAAGGAACGTACCCGATATGTCGAGTCCGAACCAACCGCCGAAAATCGCGCCCCATACGATTGTGGATATGCCGCCCATACCAACTATGAGAAGCAATCTGCCCTTGCCCGGGACGGGCTTTTTCACCGCGTACGCGATAAATCCGCCCAGCGCAAGCAGTATGCCGTACGCCGCGTCCGCAATCATCATTCCGAAAAGCAAGAAGTAGAAGAACGACATCACAGGGTTGGGGTCGAGGTCGGAAAAATAGTTGGGCGCGCTGTACATATTCGTAATGTCCTGATACGGCTCGACTATTTTGCTGTTTCTGACGTAAGTCGGGACGATTTCGTCCTCTTTGGGATTCGAAAATTCGTAAACTACGGTGTCGCCCATCTCGTCGAGAAGTTTTTTGAGGTCGTCCTCGAACTCGGCTGGATACCACGCTTCCATAACGAAACTGCGCTTCGTCGCGGCAAATCCGTCGAGAGCGGAAAATTTGTCGAGTTGAACGAGATAGTAGTCGTAAAGCGTTTTGAGGTCGGCAATATACATCTCTTTTACGAGCGCGCGGGTCGTGAGTTCAAACGTTTCTTCTTCGAGCCTTGCAAGCCTCTCTTTGAGGATATTCATATTCTCGATAGGCGTGTTGTCGTTGTTGACGGACGCACGCGAAAATTCGAGAGATTGCAACTCGTAGGAAAGCGCGTCGGCGTCCTCGTTGAGCGCGACGGCAACGATAGGTTGAACTTTGCCTTGTTTCAAAAACTCGACGTAAACGCCGTCGTTTTCGTCCTGATATTTTTGAAGCGCAAGCGTGTTTTGAGTGGGAATACTGCCCAAAAATACGGTGGTTTTTTCACCGTTTTTGTAGAAAGAATAGGGTTTGCGCAAGGATATATACACTCTGTGCGCCTCGATTTCTTCCTTTATACTCGCCTTTTGTGCGGCGATTTCTTTCTGTCTTAAATTGATTTCTTCGAGGTCGGCAACGTTTGCCATAAGTTCGACTTCTTTTGAGTCGATAAGGTCGAAGTCGTCAAAACTCATTCTTTCGATTTTCGAAAGAGGCGGGGTTTTGATGGGTGTGAAAATGTACGGACGTTCGCTCTTTTCGGTTTCTTTGGCGAACTTTTCGGCAAGTTTTCGTTGATCTCTCAAATACGAGAACGCAAACTCTATCCTTGCGATTTGTGCCTTTATATGCTCGCAGGAAGCGGAATTGTCAAGGCGCACGGTATCGTCCATATCGTGCGTTTTTGCAATCTCAACGTTTTTGGTGCGTTGAAGTGCCTTGAACAATTTGTGCCTGTCGCTCTTGTGCGCGACGAGCACCAGTTTTTTCATCTCAACAATCATAGTGTGCCGTCAAAAAGTCTTATTCTTCGATTGTATCGTTTGTGCCGCAGTATTTTCCCACGAGCGACGCGGCGAGTTCGTTTGCTTTTTCGCTTGCGACGAGATTGTGATTGTTCACGAGTTCGTCGGCGGATTTTTGTCCTTTTTTGAGAATTTCCTCGCGCTTATTCTGCGCTTCCTTCTCTGCTTTGTCAAGCGCGACGCGTCTGTCGTCGCGGCATTGCAAAACGGTTGCCTTTTTCTGCTTTTCGGCGTCGATTTCGGCTTGCTGTACGATTTGCTTCGCCTTGTTTTGCGCCTCTTGCACGATTTCGTCCGCGCTCGCTTCGGCTTCTCTAATTTCTTTCAAAACGTCGTCAATCATAGTTCACCGTCCGTTTTCGATGTCGGAAATCATATCCAAACGTCTTTGATGTCTGCCGCCCTCGTACGTCGCCGTATACCAAGCCTTGACAATCTCTCTTGCCTCGTCCTGAGTGATGACGCGTCCGCCGAGCGCAATTACGTTGGCGTTGTTGTGCCTTCTCGTCATTTCCGCCATAAATGTGTTGGTGCAAACGGCGCAGCGTATGCCCTTAACCTTGTTTGCGGCAATGGAAATGCCTATGCCCGTGCCGCACATAACCACGCCGAGATCGCACCTTTGTTGAGCGACGGCGTTTGCGACTTTGAGTCCGTATTCGGGATAATCGACCGACTCGGTTGAAAAACAACCGAAATCAACGACTTCCGCGCCGAGTTTTTTCAGTTCGTCAACGACGGCGTCTTTGAGGACGAATCCGCCGTGATCGCAACCGACAGCAACTTTTGTCATAACAATCACCATATTATTATATACTTATATTATATTATAACACCCGAAATTTGTTATTTCAAGTCTAAAATGAAAAGGCGGTTTATTAAAAAAAGAT
>URTQ01000008.1 GCA_900550855.1 uncultured Eubacteriales bacterium | reverse complement strand
CCGTTGCGGCTCGTGTTCCGTCCACGAACTATTTGCAAAAATGACACATTAACCGCGTGTTTTGTGCTAATAAAGTGCCGTTTGTGTAATTTTAATATAAATTTATTCGACGAGAATCGAGTTCGATGTTTCGACGAGTTTCGTGTCGAAAAACGCTTTTACGCCCGCTTGCATTTTGGCAATGTCCGCATACGAAACCGTTTCTACGGCAGAGTGCATTGCAAGTTGCGCAAGACCGATGTCGCACGCTTTCATACCGAGATTCGCGCTTGCCATAAGTCCTATCGTGCTTCCGCAACGTTGGTCGGAATTGTTGTAATAGTCCTGTCTTTCGACGTTCGCTTTGTCGAGTATGGTTTTGAAAATCGCAGAGGATTCGCCATCCGTCGCATAGTTGACGTGATGTTTTACGACGATGCCTTTGCCCATGTACACGCGCTCTTTGACGTCCATTTTTTCGGGGAAGGACGGGTGAAGCGCGTGGGCGTTGTCAACGGACAGAATGAAGCCGTTTTCGCAAGCGGATATATAATCGTCTTTGGTTTTGCCGAGTCCGCTCGTGATTTTTTCAAGCACGGTTTGCATAAGCGCAGAGTTTGCGCCTTGCTTTGTACGACTGCCGATTTCCTCGTTGTCGAAGCAAGCGCAAATCGCAACGTTTTGCGGATTTGCGTTTACGAGTGCGACGAGAGTTGCGTACACGCTCGTGAGATTGTCGATTCTCGGCGAGCAGAGATATTCGCCGTTTGCGCCGCTTCTGAAAGGTACGGTCGCCGGCACGACGTAAAGGTCCGCGTCGACGATTTCCTCTTTTGAAAGGGTGGAATAGAAGTCGTCCACGTCGCCGACGAGCGGAAGCATATCCTTTTGCACGCTCACCGAAAACGCCGAGTTGACGTTGGGATTGTGGTGTATGGCAAGCGACGGGATATTGACGGTGTAGTCGCTCTCGACGATTTTGCTCGTGAGCATATCGCCGTGCTTTTCGATGATTCTGCCTGCCACTTTCAACGGCGCGTCGAGCATAGAGTAGAGAATAAGTCCGCCGTACGCTTCGACGTTGAGCCTTGCGCCTTCGGGCGAGGGAAGCAACTCTCTGCCTTTGACGTGCAGACAAGGCGAGTCGGTGTGGCTTGCCGCAATGTTGAAAGCAAAGTTTTCGCCGACGACAAACGCGATTACAGAAGTGCCGTTTTTGACGACGTAGTGCTTGCCGCCGACTTCGAGATTCCACTTGTCCGCAAGGTTAAGTTTTGAAAATCCGTGTTTTTCAAGGATATATTCGCTGTGTTTTACGGCGTGGTATGCCGTGTACGATTTGTCCAAAAAGTTGATGACGTCCATAAATTCGTCCTTATTTCGTTTTTTTATATGATAATACCAAATCGCAGTATTTGCAAATTATAATCGACAAAATAATAATCTGCAATAGCAATCGAGAACGTCAAGCGAGGATTGCGCCGCAAAAAAGCGGGCGTTTTGCGAACTTTTGTGAAATATTGAGTGTTGAATATTTCAAATTATGGGTGTAAAATAAACTTATCAAAACTATGAAGGGGGGGGAAAAGTATGTTACCGTATTTTCTGCTTGCTTGCGGCATAATTATGCTGATTCTGTTTTTGATTGCAAGGGATAAAAAATCGTCCGCTCTGGCAATCGTGCTTAAAACCGCTACTTCGCTGTTCTTTATTGCGACGGGACTTGCCGCCGCTGTCGAAAACGGCATCGTGGGCAATTTCGGCGCGAAACTTCTTCCGAGTGCGCTCGTGATTATGGGCTTGGTGCTCGGTATGGTGGGGGATATCACCCTCGATTTCAAAATTTATTTCAAAGGTCTCGAAGGCAAATACGAGGGCGTTGAAAAGGACCGCGACACGATGATGTACTTCGGTATGTTGGCGTTCGGCATAGGACATATTTTGTATATAACGTCGATGGCGATTCGCTTCAACGGCTACGAAATGAATCTGCTTTGGTCGGCTCTCGGCTCGGCGGCAATCGTTGCGGTGATGTTCCTCGTGTGCATATACGTTATGAAAATGCAGTTCGGCAAATTCCTTATTCCGAGCATAGCGTACGCGTTTTTGCTTTGCTGGTTCGTGGTGCTCAGCGCGCTGTACGTCAAGCCTGCGCAAGGCTCTGCTTCGGCAGGCATACTCGTTGCCGGTTCGGTGCTTTTCGTGGTTTCGGATATGGTGCTTTCGATGACCTATTTTTCCAAGCCTGCGGACTACGAGCGCAAGGGCGTACTCAACCCCGAATCACGTCTTATGATAATCGTAAACCACACGACGTACTATCTTGCGCAGTTTCTCATCGCGCTGTCGCTGCTCTTTATCTGAGGCAAAATCGACAACGTTTCAAGCACCCTGCGGGGTGCTTTCTTTTTTTGTCTTGCGTGTGGAAACTCGGCAAAACGGCGCGATTTGTCGCGTAAACAAGCACAAATTCCGATGTGTTTTTTCTAAAAACCAAAATTTGTAAAATGCATATTTATTTGCGAAAATTTGCGAATTATGCAAAAATGCGATTTTCGAAAACGCCGTATAGGGCAGTGCAAGTCTTTGTGTCGGAATCTGCAATCGATATGCGCTTAAATCGTCGATTTTTGCCAAATACAATGTTTATCAATCGAAAATAGTGCTATAAAATGCGGTTATTGCGAAAACAACAGAGAAAACACAACTGTTTAAGAAAGGACGATGCGGTGTAAATCGCAAAGAATTTTTATTCATAGATTTGCAAAATCGCATATACATTTTTGTCGTTTTCTGCATAAAAATGCAAAAAGAATAATTAAATTTACATTTTGTGATAATATTATTTGACTTTATATAAAAGTAGTTTTAGAATCATTAAGTATCAAAAATATGCGCGTGCGTTATATATGCGTATGCGTGGCATAAGACAGAAGTTTCGTTCGAAAACAATCCGAGCGAAAAACAAAGAGGATATATGAAGAAAAAATTGTTGGTCACAGCGTTAATGATTTTGTCGGTTGCGTGCTTGCTCGTCGCTTGCAATAACTCGACGAATTACGACGGCTTGACGAAAATCACCTTCGAGCCGGAAGGCGGCGTATACCAAAACTGCACTCTGCCTTTCTATCAGTACTACGACTTCAAGGACGGCACGACGAATCTCATTCGCGAGCCGCTCGCGCTTTCTCGCAAGGAATTCAAAAAAGACGGCTACACTTTCGTGGGTTGGTTCAAAACGAGAACGGAAGTCGACGGAAAGGTGACCTACTCGGATATGTGGGACTTTGCAACCGACAAGGTGGGAACGGACGGCGTTACGCTCTACGCAGGCTGGAAGAGAAACGTGACGTATTTGTATAACGTTTGCTACGTCGACGAACAAGGTCAAACGCAAATCATCGCTTCCTACGACGTGTCCGAAGGCGACGAGTTCGACGATTACGAAAATTATGCGACGAAACGCAGCGGATACACCGCGCTCGCTTTTGCGGACGATGACACGGGATATATGGACGACGGCTATTATCTCGACGAAGAGTGCACTCAACCCGTCAAGGGATATAAGCACCCCGGCGGTGAAGAAGACACGGCGATAAACGTTTACGTCAAGTACGTCAAGGGCGAATACACTCTCGTGCGCACGGCAAGCGAATTGATTGCGGCAAGAAGCAACGACATCTATTTGCTTGAAGACATCGATATGAAGGGCGTGACGCTTTCCTTTGAAAACTACGGCGGCGTGTTCGAGGGCAACGGTCATACGATTTCCAACTTCACGATTGCGTACAACGCAGGAAACAACGACCTTAAATTCAACTTCGACGACAATTCGGGCGATACGGCGGTTCACGCAAGCCTGTTCGAAAGCCTTTCGGGCGCAACGCTTCGCAATATCAAGTTCAGCGGCGCAACGTTCACCGTCGACGGCGGAACGTCCAAGATAAAGAAGATTTATTTCGCACCGCTTTGTATGAGCGCGACGGATTCGAAGATAGAGAACGTTTCAATCGAAGTGACGTACGAGATCGTCGGCGGACCTGTGAACAACAAGGACTTCGATTTCGCAAGCGACTTCAAAGCGTTCGAGCAAGGTTACAGAACGGCGGAAAACACAACCATTGAAAACTTCGACGTCACTATGACGGAAGCAAAATAAAAAACGAACAAGAAAAACAAATTTCATCGAATGAAGGAGATAGAAATGAGATCAGCAAAAAACAATTCGGTTACGAAAGTCGTGTTGATCGTCCTTATGCTCGCTCTTTGCGTATCAATGCTCGCGGCGTGCAACGACAAGGACAAAGAAAAAGCATACGACAACGAAAACGACCCTCTCGTGTTCTCTACGCAGGCGGTTGACAACGTATTCAACCCGTTCTTTTCCACGACGGGTCCCGACAATAGCGTCGTGGGTATGACGCAACTTTCAATGCTCACCAACGACTCGAAGGGCAACGTCGCATACGGCGAGAACGAAGCGGTCATCACTCTCGACTTGCAAGAGCCTGAGGAAGGAAACGAAAACGGCACGAACACCTACTATTTCGTGCTCAAAAACAACATTCGTTTCTCTAACGGTTCGTATCTTACGATAAAGGACGTGCTTTTCAACTACTACGTCTACCTCGACCCCGCATACACCGGTTCGAGCACGATTTATTCGACGGACATCGTAGGTCTTAAAGCGTACCGCACTCAAACTCAAAACGAGAAAGAGCAAGAATCGTTCAACAATCAATTCAGAATTATCGCAAACGGCAGAATCAACGCTCTCAAATCGGCGGTTGAAACCGTTATCGACGAAAACGAAGAAGCGGCTGACGACATCGACCTTATGACCGAAAGCCTCACGGAATACGTCAAGAACAATCCCGAAAGCAAGTACGTCGTCGTAGACTTCAAGAAAGCGACGGAATTGTTCAAAGAAGAACTCGCTTCCGACTATTCCAACGCGGTGGACACCTACAAGGACATCACTTTTAAGGACGAGGGCGGCAAACTTTACAAAGACTTGCTCACCACCGACCAAGAGGCGTTCCTTTACAACGAAGGTATCATTTCGTGGAACAAGAAAGACGCAAAATTGAGCGCGACTTTCACCAACGATTTGAACGAAATCAAGAAATGGTCCGACCCCGTCGGCAACGAAACCGCTCAACAAGCCAAAGAAAGAGCGAAACAAAACGCAATCGACATCGTGTTTAACACCAAAATGCCCAAAGACGTCAACGAAATCGTGACTTACTGGGCAACCGCGTCCAACCTTTCCGAGTTCCTCGAAAAAGAAGCGATGGAAGAATTTGCTCAAAACCTCGGCGGCAAAGCGGTCAAGAACATTTCGGGCATCAAATTTGCAAACCGCACCGAATCCGTCACCGTCAACGGCAAGACTTACAAGCCCGTCGAGTACGACGAGAACGGAAACGTCAAGAGCGACTGCAACGAAGTGCTTGCAATCACCATCAACGGCGTCGACCCCAAAGCAATCTGGAACTTCGCAATCGGCGTTGCGCCTATGTACTACTATTCCACGACGAACTGGAACGGCAAAAACTACATCGAGTCTTTCGACTTTGAAGAAAACTTCGGCGTCGAATTTATGTCGCAATCCTTTATGAACCAAGTCATCAAGGGCGACGACAAAGTCGGCGTTCCCGTCGGCGCAGGCGCATATGCCGCTTCCAAATCGAGCGGCGGCATCGACAACATCGCTTCGGGCGACTTCTGCGACAAGGGCGTCATCTACTTCGAGAGAAACCCCTACTTCTGTATGGGTCCCGCAAAAATCAAGAAAGTGCGTTATCAAGTGGTTTCTACAAACCAAATCACCAACACTCTTTACAACGGTGAAATCGACTTTGCAGAACCCAACGCAAAACCCGAAACAATCGAAGAAATCAACAACCATCAAGGTTTCAAGAGCAAATCCGTTCGTACGCTCGGTTACGGCTACATCGGCATCAACGCGGGCAAAGTTCCGTCCATAAAGGTTAGACAAGCCATTATGCACGCAATCAACACGCAAGAGTGCGTCGACTACTACAAGACGACCGCTTCGCCGATTTACCGTTCTATGTCCAAGTCGAGTTGGGCATATCCCGGCAACACGCAAGGCACGAAAGCACCGACCCCGTATTATCCGTACGTCGGAAGCCCCGTTCCCGAAGACCTCACGGTAGTCAACCCCGACTACAAGAAATTCGTCGAGGCAAAAGGCTTGAAAGCGGGTCAAAAGATGAGCGAAGAACAACAAATCGAGTTCCTCACCTCTTTGGTTGAAGGCGCAGGCTACACCGTAAACGGCGAGGGTATCTACCAAAAGGGTAGCAACCAACTCAAATACACGTTCACGATTGCAGGCGAAGAAACCGATCACCCCGCGTTCAACGCAATGCTTCACGCAAGAGAAATCCTCAATCAATGCGGATTCCAAATCACCGTGACCACGGACGCAAACGCTCTTAAAAAGTTGTCCACCGGCGAACTTACCGTTTGGGCGGCTGCGTGGGGTTCGACTCTCGACCCCGATATGTATCAGGTCTATCACAAAGAGTCCACCGCGACTTCCGTTCTCAACTGGGGTTACAAACAAATCCTCAACGACACGGCAGGAAAGACCTATGCGACCGAGCAAGGCATAATCAACGATTTGTCCGACTTGATTGAAAAGGCAAGAAAGACCAACGACCAAAAGAGACGTGCAAGATATTACAGCCAAGCGCTCGACCTCGTTATGCAACTCGCAGTCGAACTGCCCACATATCAAAGAGACGACTTGTTTGCGTACAACGTAAACAAAATCGACGAGAGAACGTTCACTTCCGAAGACGAGTTGTCCTCGTTCAAGGGATTGACAAGCGAAAACTGGAATCTCTCTCTCGTTACGGAAAGATAACAAAAGATAACGCAATTCGCGCAAAAGCGCGAAAAATACTATGAAGGAACGTGCAATCTTGAAGTGAAAATCGCTTCAAGATTGCGCCCGTAAAAAGAATGTTTAAGTATATCGTCAAAAGAATATTGATTTCCATACTTATCCTGATAGGCGTGTCAATCATCATCTATACGATGGTTAGACTTATGCCTAACGATTACGTGGATATAAAATATTCTCAACAACTTCAAAGCGGTTCGATAAAACCCGAAGACATCGCAAGATTCAAGGAATTGTACGGAATCGGCGACAACTCGTTCAAGGGTATTATGGGCGGCTACTTCAAATGGCTGGGGAATATGTGCAAGGGCGACCTCGGCATATCCTTTAAGTACGAAAAACCCGTCGGACAGGTCATAACCGAAAATATGTGGATTTCGTTTGCGATTGCGTTTATCGCGACGATTTTGCAGTTTTTGATTGCGATTCCTCTGGGAATCACGAGCGCGACGCATCAGTATTCGGCAAGAGATTACATAACCACCGTTCTCACTATGGTGGGTATTTCCCTTCCGACGTACTTCTTTGCGGCAATCGCAATCAAGATTTTTTCGGTCGATTTGGGCTGGTTTCCCGCAAACGGTCTTATCTATGCGAGTATGGACTACGCAAACGACTTCGCAGGTCAAATGGCAAAACTCGGCGATATGTTGCACCATATGGTTCTGCCTATTTTCGTCAGCGTTTTCCTCTCAATCGGCGGACTTATGCGCTACACCAGAACGAACACCCTCGAAGTTCTCAACGCCGACTACATCAGAACCGCAAGAGCAAAGGGTTTGTCCGAAAAAACGGTCATCTACAAGCACGCTTTCAGAAATACGCTCATTCCGCTCGCGACTTTGCTCGCCGGAATTTTGCCGTCTTTGTTCGGCGGTATGATGATAACGGAACAAGTTTTCGGCATCGACGGTATCGGTCGTTTGGCTTATCAGGCTTTGAAAGACGGCGATATTCCTTTCGTTATGGGCTACAATATGTTCCTTGCAATTTTGACCGTCATAGGCACGTTGCTTTCGGATATTATGTACTCTATCGTTGACCCGCGCGTCAAAATCAGTAAGTAGGTGAATTATGCAAAAAGACGAACTTAACAACATAAACATCGAAAACGTTTTGACGAACGAGACTTGCGACGAGCAAGAAAACGCGAACGTCGAAAACGTACAAGAGCAAACTGCGGCAGAGATTACGCAAGAGGCGCAATCCGAACAAGCAGAGCAATCCGAACAATCCGAAAACGGCAAAAAAGACGAAAAAGTCGAGTACGTTTACAAGGAAATGAGTCCTTTGAGAATGGTGGGAAGACGCTTCTTCCGCTCGAAACTCTCAATCGTCGGACTCGTTATGATAGTGTTCCTCGTGCTGTTCTCGTTCCTCGGTCCTGTCATCTACGACAGATGGGGGGAAGAAACCGTTGACAGAACGGAAGTTATCGTCACCGTCAGAAACTCGTACGAGTATATCGACGAAGACGGTCAAACTGTTGTGGTGAAAGAAGTGCTTCAACACACTTCCAACATCAATTCCTACGCAGACCCGAGCAAAGATCACCTTCTCGGCACGGACGATAAGGGTATGGACGTGTTCGTGCGTATTATGTACGGCGGACGTATCTCGCTCACGATCGGCTTTATCGTCGTCATCTTGGAAACCATAATCGGCATAATTCTCGGCGGCCTTGCAGGCTATTTCGGCGGCTGGGTTGATCAAGTGATTATGCGTATAGTGGATATTTTCACTTGCGTGCCTACGCTTCCGATTTTGCTTATCGCTTCGGCGATGATCGACTCGTGGCAAGTGGACGCGGATACGAGAATTTATCTGTTGATGGCAATCATCACCATATTCAGTTGGAGCGGCGTGGCTCGACTCGTCAGAGGTCAGATTCTGTCTTTGCGCGAGCAAGAGTACATAACCGCAACCGAAGTTATGGGTTTGCCGACGTGGCGCAAGATTTTCTTGCACCTTATTCCGAACGTAATGCCGCAACTCATCGTTTCGATGACTCTCGGCTTGGGCAGCGTCATTTTGTACGAGTCTACGCTCAGTTTCTTGGGCTTGGGCGTGCAACTTCCGAAGGCTGCTTGGGGTACTATGATAGCAACCTCGAACGATCCGCAGGTTTTGAGTTACCACCTCAATATGTGGTTGCCCGCAGGCATTATGATCGTTATCGCGGTTTTGGGATTCAACTTCGTCGGCGACGGTCTGCGCGACGCTATGGACCCCAAAGCAAAGAAGTGACAGGTGAATTATGGAAAAAGAAATTAAAAAGAAATCTTCGAATTATCTGTCAATTCGCGACAGCAGAAAAATAATCAGATACAACATAAAACAAATGAGGTTTTATGAGGCGCAAAAGCGTAAAAAACGCGATAAAAGCGAGTTTACGACCGTTATGCGCGACGAAAACAACCTCATAGAAATCGAGAATCTTAAAACTTGTTTCTTCACGGATACGGGCACGGTTATGTCGGTCAACGGCGTATCCTTCGAGATTCCCAAAAACAAAATCGTCGGCGTTGTGGGCGAATCGGGCTGCGGAAAGAGCGTAACGTCCCTTTCCATTATGCAACTCGTTCAAGCGCCGCAAGGTCAGGTCGTGGACGGACAAATCAGATTCAATTCCGACGACCTCGGCTACGACGAACAAGGCAGAAAAATCGCATACGATATTGCAAAAATGCCCACCAAAGAGATGTATAAGGTGCGCGGAAAAGACATCACGATGATTTTCCAAGAACCGATGACGTCGCTGAATCCCGTTTTTACGATCGGATTCCAACTCGACGAAGTGTCCTTCACGCACAATCCGTCGGTGAGCAAGCAAGAAGCGAAAGCGGTCAGTATCGAAATGCTCAAAAAGGTCGGCATCGCAATGCCCGAAAGAGTGTACGCCTCTTATCCGCACGAGTTGTCGGGCGGTATGCGCCAAAGAGTTATGATTGCTATGGCACTCGTAGGCGACCCCAAACTTATCATTGCGGACGAACCTACAACAGCGCTCGACGTCACCATTCAGGCGCAAATCCTTGAATTGCTCAAAGATTTGCAAAGAAGGGAAGGTTGCTCGATTATGCTCATCACGCACGACTTGGGCGTTATCGCGGAAATGGCGGACGAAGTGGTGGTTATGTACGCGGGCAGAGTTATCGAAAAAGGTACGGCGGCGGAAATATTCCATAATCCGCTTCACCCCTACACGATAGGCTTGCAAAAGAGCAAACCGCTCATCACATCGCCTTCCGACCAACCGCTTTATTCGATACCCGGACAAGTTCCGAGCCCGATAAACCTTCCGAACACCTGCTACTTCAAGAACAGATGTTCAAAATGCACCGAAGCGTGCAACGGCGAATATCCGCCCGAAATCAAAGTGAGCGACACGCACTATGTGTCGTGCTATCTCTACAAAAAGGGGGACGGCGAAAATGAATAACGAAAAAGACGTTATGGCGAACGAAAACGTAAACGTCGAAACCGTTTCCGACACCGCGCAAAACGAGAAAAAGGACGATATAATCCTCGAAGTGCAAGACTTGCAAAAGCATTTCGTGCTTTCGAGAACTCTGCTCGGAAAGCCTATATCAACGCTCAAAGCGGTGGACCACGTCAGTTTCAAACTCAAAAGAGGCACGACGATAGGTATCGTGGGCGAGTCGGGTTGCGGCAAAACCACGATGGGCAGAACCATCCTCAAACTCTACGACATCGACGGCGGAAAGGTCATCTACAACGGCACGGATATCACGAATCTGTCGAAGAAGGATATGCGCAAGTACAGAACTTCGATGCAGTTGATATTCCAAGATCCCTATTCGAGTTTGCCGCCGAGAATGACTATCGGAAGCATAATCGCAGAGGCGGTAAGAGTGCATAAAATCGTGCCGAAGGACCAAGTTTCCTCGTATGTGCGCGACATAATGAAAAAGTGCGGCTTGCAAGAACAGTATTACGACCGTTATCCCCACGAGTTTTCGGGCGGACAAAGACAGCGTATCTGTATAGCCAGAGCGCTCGCAGTCAAACCCGACCTCGTCATTTGCGACGAGCCGGTAAGCGCGCTCGACGTGTCGGTGCAAGCGCAGATAATCAACCTGCTCAAAGAGTTGCAAAAGACGATGAATCTCACTTACGTCTTCATCTCGCACGATTTGTCCGTCGTCAAGTACATAACCGACGAAATTATGGTTATGTACCTCGGCAATATGATGGAAAAAGGCGAAACGGACGAGTTGTTTAACAATCCGCTTCACCCATACACGAAAGCGTTGTTCTCGGCTGTTCCCGTTCCCGACCCCGACGTCAAGAACGAGAGAATCATTCTCGAAGGCGATATCCCGTCGCCCGCAAATCCGCCGAGAGGGTGCAAGTTCCACACTCGTTGCTCGCAATGTATGAGCGCGTGCAAAATCATCGAGCCTAAATACCACGAGGTTACGCCCGGACACTTCGTTGCGTGCCACCTCTACGACGAGGATATCCTCGCAAGAAAGGACGAACTCGACGAGGCGTACAGACACGTCAAGGAAATGGAAGAACGCGAGGCGGAAATCAAGGACGAATACAATGTTCTCAAAGCGATAAAAGATAAGTTCGCACAACTGAAAAATAAATCCGCAAAAGAAGATTCCAAAGTCGCAAAAGACGCGGAAATCAAGGAAAACGAGGACGAATACGTCGGTTTCGATTCGGTGCAGAATCAAGAAATAACGCACGTTCTCGAAGACGAAAAAGAGCAAGGCACGTCGGATTCCGAAGATGAAAAATAAGAAGAAAAAAGTCAAGGTCATATACGTCGACGACGGTCGCACGCTGTACAATATGGACGGCGTAAGACGTCAAAACGCATTGATTCCCGACAAAATCACAAACGACCGTCTCGAAAAAGAGAAGGGAAAAGACAAAGAGCAGGCAAGCCTCGAAAGAAAGGAAAGGCGCGCGGCAATCAGGGCGGGTTACGCCGTGTATCTGCCGATTGTGCTTATCGTGCTCGGCTGCTTCGCTCTTGTCGGCGTGATTGCTTACTTCTGGCTCAAATAGCCGCAAAAACGGAAGCAAAAAATCGAAACTATAATATTGAAAATAGAAAATAAATTTTATAGGTATATATAATGAAAAGAAAAATCATCAGCATTTGCCTTATGATTGCGCTCATATCGGTGTCGGTGTTCACACTGGCGGCGTGCGGCAATCAAAGCGCATACGACGGGGCGGACGGCTCTAATGCGGCTTTCCAAAATCTGCGCATTTTCAACACGGGCTTGCACCTTACGCAAGACCAAGTTGCGTCGCAAATCAAAGCCGACTACCTCAAACAAAACAAAGGATATCTCGACTCGGACCAAATCGTCGTTATGGTTATGCTTGACGACGACGCGTTGATTGACGATTATATCGACAATTATTCGAGTCAGTATCGCAGCGTTGCGGAATATGCGTCGAGCGACGTAGGAAACGCAAGAAAGGCGTATTTGCAAGCAAAACGCAATTTTGCCATTGACAGAATGAGCAAAAACGGTTTGCTCGAAGACGTCAAATGCACTTACGACACAATTCTCAACGGATTTGCCGCAACTATCGAGTATGGCAATTTGAGATTGCTCGAAAACTTCGACGGCGTAAAGGCGGTTATCATAAGCGACACTTACAATCATCCGCAATCAACGTCTTCGGACTCGGACGCAAAATCCATAACCAACCTCGTCGACATCTACCCGACGGGTATCTTCGATTCGTCGAGCGTGCCTTACACGGGCAAGAGAACGTCGGTTGCCATTTTGGACAGCGGCTTCGACTGCGACCATACCGTTTTCGATATGGAATTGAAAGCGGACGAGATTTCCTATACGAAAGACGACATCGAAAACTTGCTTGCAGACACCAACGCGGCAAAGTATACGCCCGATATCGACATCGACAAGGTGTACGTTTCCAGCAAAATTCCGTTTGCGTACGACTATGCGGACAAGGACACCAACGTTGACCCCTACGATTCCGAACACGGAACGCACGTTGCGGGTATCATCGGCGGCAAAGACAGCGTCATAACGGGCGTTGCCGTCGACACGCAACTCGTGCTTATGAAGGTTTTCCCCGATTTGAGCACGGGCGGCAAGACGGAAGACATCTTGCTTGCTCTCGAAGACGCGGTTTTGCTCAACGTCGACTGCATCAATATGTCGCTCGGTTCGTCCTGCGGATTCTCGCGTGAAGTGGACGAGGAAAACGTAAACAGAATTTACGACAGACTCAACGAGAGCGGCATCAGCGTTCTCACCGCGGCGAGCAACAGTTACAGCACGGGCTTCGGCGGCGAACAAGGCAACACGAATATGGTCACCAACCCCGATTCGGGTACGGTCGGCTCGCCTTCGACGTACGCACCCTGCCTTTCGGTCGCTTCTATCAGCGGTACAAAGAGCAAATATATGGTCGGCAACGGCGAAAGCGTGATTTTCTTTAAGGAATCCAACTCTATCACGGGTCAGGAAAACGATTTCTTCAAGGAACTCGGCGTGACCGAAGGCGTGAGCAAAGAATACGAATACGTCACCGTTCCCGGTACGGGCGGCAAGACGAGTTATACGGGACTCGACGTCAAGGGCAAAATCGCGCTCGTAAGACGCGGCGACAACACCTTCGAAGAAAAAGCGCGTTACGCAAAGAGTGCGGGCGCGGTTGCGTGTATTATCTACAACAACATCGACGGCGACATCTCTATGTCGATGGGCAAGAGCGACCATATCCCCACGATTTCCATATCCAAAGACGACGGCACTGTGCTTGCGGCAAAGAAGTCGGGAACTCTCAAAATTTCCTATGACAACCAAGCAGGTCCGTTTATGTCCGACTTTTCGAGTTGGGGTCCTACGCCGTCTCTCGAACTTAAACCCGAAATCACCGCTCACGGCGGAAACATCAAGTCTTCCGTTCCCGGCGGCGGCTACGACGAACTCAGCGGAACGTCGATGGCAACCCCGAACCTTTGCGGTATCGTCGTGCTTATAAGACAATTCCTCAAAGACAAATATCCCGAAAAGAGTTGGAAAGAAATTTCCGTTCTCACCAACCAAATGTTGATGTCTACGGCAACGATAGCACTCAACGAAAGCGGCAACCCCTATTCGCCTCGTAAGCAGGGCGCAGGTCTTGCAAGCCTCAAAAACCTCGTGACGACGAGAGCGTATCTTTCCGTCGACGGAAAAGACCGCACCAAAATCGAATTGTTCGACGATCCGCAAAAAACTGGCGTTTACGTTATGAACTTCAATGTCGTCAACATCAGCGAGGACGTTTTGACTTACGATTTGTCGCTTGTGGGTATGACCGAAAGCGTGTCCACGTCCGATTCCAAACACGTTGCTGAAACGCCGCAAATTCTCGAAGGCGTAAAGCACTACGAAGTGACGGACGGCAACGGAACTATCGACGGTCAAGCACTCACCGTACAACCGGGCGCAACGGTGAAAATCAAAGTCACCTACACGCTCAACGACTCTGAAAAGAACATCATCGACAGCCTTTTCCCGTACGGTATGTACGTCGAAGGCTTCGTGAAACTCAAACAAACGGGCGAAGAATCCGAAGGCAAGAAGAACGTTGACCTCAACGTCCCGTTCCTCGCTTTCTACGGCGACTGGACGGAAGCCCCGATGTTTGACAAAACCTATTACGAAGTGGAATCCGAAGCGCACGATATGTCCATCGACGACGAGGACAAAATCAAGGCGGATTATCTTGCCACCACGCCTTACGGTTCGTACTTCTATAACTACATCATTCCGCTCGGAACGTATCTATACGACGTCGATACGACAAAATACGACGAGATTCCCGCTTCCGAAGAACATATCGCGGTGTCAAACATTCTCGGCACTATCGACGGCATTTCCGTCGTGTACGCGGGCCTTTTGAGAGGCGCGAAAGAGATGCGATTCACCATAACCGACAAGGCTACGGGCGAAGTGATTTGGGAACATATCGACTACAATGCGACCAAGTCGTACTCTTACGGCGGAAGCCCGTTGCCGTACTACGAGCAACTCAAATTCAAGTCGCTCGCAAACGGACTCGTCAACAACGCCGAGTATACCTTTGAAATGAAAGGCACTCTCGACTACGGCGACGGCGGCGCGGCAAAGAACGTCAGAAACAGTTTCGGTTTCGACTTCGTGGCAGACGACGAAGCGCCCGTCATCAAGAGCGTAACGTACGAAAAACAGTATGATAAAACGCTCAAAAAGGACAGATTCTACGTCAATATGGTGGTCTACGACAATCAGTACGTTCAATCCATAACGCCGATTCTGTTTACGTCGAGCAGCAGTTATACCTTCCTCACGCAAAACCCGATCCCCGTGTACAGCGAAAAAGGCAAGGATAACCTCGTCAGATTCGAAATCACCGACTACCTCAAAGACATCGGCACGGACGCTTTGATTACGAGTGCGCTCGCATTCTCTATCGACGACTACGCGCTCAACTCGAACATCTTTATCTGTCAACTTCCTGGAACGAAGGGCGACTTTAAGTTTACGAAAGACGGTACGCCCGACGGCACGGATTTGATAATCTTGTCCGCATACGAGGACGAAGTCATCGACCTTACGCAATACCTCGCAACGAGCGACAGCACCGTGGACGTCGATAAGGATTATCTCAAATACTTGTCGTGGACTTCCTCGAACGAGAACGTTCTCGAAGTCAAAGACGGTCTTGTCAAGTGCATTGCCGAAGGCAAGGCGACGGTTACGGTGAGAGAGCAAATGGATTTGAATCAAGCCGTCGTCATAATCAACGTCAAAAAGAGAGATACGGCGGACGCTCAATCCCAAAACGACTGCGAAGCGTTTGCCGCCTCTTACGCAACCACGCAAGCGGTTGAGGACGACTATAAAGACGCAACGCTCAAAGATTTGAGATTTTCGTACTACGACACGTTGTTTGCATATTCCCGCGCGGCTCAAACGAGCGAAATAGGCAAGACGGGCGACAGAAGAGCGGTTGCTTCCGCACCGAACATCGGTATGTACCCCGGTGAGAAGATTCAACTCAACTACGACGTCGAGCCGTGGTACGTTAAGGACAACTACGAGTTCGAATATTCCTCGAACAACACAAAAGTCGCGCAAGTCAACGAAAAAGGCGAGGTGACCGCGCTCAAAAAGGGCAGCGCAATCATCGTCATCAAAGCCAAAAACTCGTATATTCAAGCGGCGGTGACGATAAACGTCAAGAGCGAATTCGTAATCGAAAACCGCGAACTTATAGCGTATAAGGGTCTCGGCGGCAACGTCGTTATCCCCGACGACGAGGGCATTTTGTACATCGGCGCGTTTGCGTTCTGTCTGTACGAAACCGACAACTCGATCGAACTCGACGAGGATGACTACGACGCAAACAAAATCCCCGCTTCCAACACGTCGGTGACGTCGGTCGTTATCCCGAAGGGCGTCGAGGAAATCAAGAAATACGCATTCTACAACTGCACCGGACTTAGGGAAGTGACTATCCCCGATTCAGTGAAGTACATAAGAGAATACGCTTTCTACGGCGATAGAAAACTCGAAACCGTAAAGGTCGTCAAAGAGGACGGAACGGTTGTCGAAAATAACGATTTGTCCGCAAGCAAGACGGAAACGATAGGCGCAAACGCTTTTGCAAATTGCAAAGCGCTTGCAACTCTCAATCTCAAAAACGTGTTGAGTATCGGCGCAAACGCATTCGACGGTTGCGTATCGCTCACGAGCGCGGACCTCACGTCGTTGAGAAATACGGGCAAAGAAGCGTTTAAGGACTGCACGTCGCTCACGAGCGTAACCCTCGTGAAAAACACCAAGTTGTCCTATGCGATGTTTGCAAAATCGGGACTCAGAAGCGTCGATATTTATAGCGAACGCACCACTATCCCCGAATACTGCTTCGCAAGATGCTCGAATCTCGTTTCTGTGACGCTTCACAACAACCTTAACGCAATCGAAAAGGGCGCGTTCAGCGATTGTCCCGCTCTTGTGGGCTTCACAATCGAAGGCACTCTCGGCACGATAGGCGAGCAAGCGTTCTACAATTCGACGGGACTCGAATCGTTCGCGCTTCCGAATTGCGACGTGCAAATAGATTCGTATGCGTTCTACAAGTGCAGCGGACTCAAAACGCTCATTTTCGGCGCAAATACGAAGATTAAGAGCATTGAAGGATTCGTGTTCAAAGACACGAAACTCGACGCGTTCGTAGTGCCTGCAAGCAATCCGAACTACTCGTCGAGCGGTCGTTATCTCACGTCGAAGAACGGCAAAACCATAGTTTTGGCGGCGGCAGGCGTCGATTACGGCGATTTGACGATTGACGAAACGTACACGGCCATTGCGAACAGCGCGTTTGCGGGCGTGAACGTAACTTCGCTCACAATAACCAACAAAGATTTGCAAATCGGCGCGTTTGCCTTTGCAAGTTGCGAAAATCTCGAAAAGGTGACTTTGCCGACGCAAGCGGGCGTGAACATCGGAAAGAGAGCGTTCACCGTCTGCACGAGCCTCGTCGAAGTTGAAAACCTCGATAAAGTGGCGCATATCGGCGAATACGCGTTTGCAAACACCGCGCTTCAAACGGCATCCGTCGGCGCAAACGCAGTCTGCGACGAGGGCGCGTTCTACAACAGTTCTCTCGAAAGCGTGACGATAGGCGCAAACGCGACTCTCGGTATGGGCGTGTTCCAAAACTGCAAGAAACTCAGAACGGTGAATATGCCTGCCGACGGCGGCGTTGCAATCGGCAACGGTTGCTTTGCAAACGACACCAACCTCGTCACCATCGATTTGAGCAAGACGAGCGATACTATCGGCGACGAAGCGTTCTACGGCTGCACAAGACTTATGTCCGTAAACCTTGCAAACGTCAAACATATCGGCAAATACGCTTTTGCGGATTGCTCGGGACTCGGCGAAGTTCTTATCCCGATTGTCGAAACGATAGGTCAGGGCGCATTCGGACGTTACAGCCAGTTTGCATCCGCACCGTGCTTCGAAACGATTGTGCTTCCGAATACGCTTAAATCCATCGGCGAAGGCGCGTTCGTGTACAACACCAAACTTAAATCGCTGACGATTCCGTCTTCCGTGACGAGTATCGGCGAATATGCGTTTGCATACTGCACGGCACTTCAAAGCGTGACGCTTGCCGACAATATCACGGAAATTCCGTCGTATATGTTCGGCGGTTGCGAATCGCTTGCCGCTATCAACCTTGAAAACGTGACAAAGATAGGCGATTATGCGTTTACGCTCGCAAGCCTTACCACCGCAAACATCGACAAAGTTGTTTCGATAGGCGAGGGCGCGTTCGCACAAACGGGTCTTTCGAGAAGCATAAGCGCAAGCAAACTCGAAAATATCGGCAAATACGCTTTCCAAGCGACTAATATCATCGCGTTTAACGCACCCGTGCTTAAAACTATCGGCGATTCCGCTTTCGAAAGAGCGATTATGCTTGCTTCGTTCACGTTCTCTAACAAACTCGAAAGCGTGGGCGTGGGCGCATTCTACGGCTGCTCGTCGCTCAGAAACTTCTCGTCCCTCGACGAAAACGGCAACGTCGCTCAAAAGGGCGCAATCAACGATTACGCATTGCTCTACGACGGTTCGCTCTACGTCAAACTCGCTTCGGGCAAGTATGAATTGAAAGCTGTCCCCGGCGGCTCTTACGCAAGCGTACTCAACGTTATGGACGGAACGGTGCGTATCGACGACTACGCAGGCAACTCTAACACGCATATTACGTCAATCGTGTTGCCCGACGGTCTTAAACGCATAGGTCAATACGCCTTCTATGGATACACTTCGCTCAAAAGCGTAGAGTTCAAATCCGTCGTCGCGCCAGCTATGGAAGATTCCTACAACAAGGACGCAAAACTCACCGAGAACGACCCCGGCTACGAAAAGTTGCACAATCAATTCAATATCTTCGGATACGAGTTGTACTATTTCAACTTTATCGACTTGCTCGGAAAGAAAGAGCCTATCCAAATGATTTTGCCCAACAACGACAACGTCGAAGGATACGATTCGCTCGTGTACGAGGTGTATTTCGGAAAGGTCGAGGACGCTTTGAGAAGCGACTACGTCGCAATGCAAAAGAGTATGTTGACCTTCTACGAATACGCACAACAGGTCGCAAAACTCAAAAACGTGACGCTCGTCAACGAAAAACTCGTCAACAACGCGCTTACGGCTTACAATTCCGTGACGCAAGACCCGACGGCGTACGGCTTCGATAAGGAAGAATGGGACGCGCTCGTTGCAAGCGTGCAAGCGGCAAAGAACACGATAAGAAACATCAAGTTCGCAAACGCAAGCGACGAAGTCAAGAGGGTGCAAGCACTCATCGACGAGTTGCCCGACACGTTCTCGATAGAAGACCTTGCAACGATACAAGACGTTCTCGAACAAATCAACGAACTCGGCGGAAGCGACAGAAATATCCTCGATTTGACCAAACTCAACGCTTTGAGAGCGTCCTACAACGACTACCGCAACTCGATTGCCGAACAAGTCGAGCCGCTCAAACAATCGACGGATAATCTCGGCTTTGCAATCATCCTGTTCTCGACAACCCTCGCTCTTGCGGGCGCAGTCCTCGTCGTGAAACGCGGATTTTTGAGATAAGGGGGCGAACGAATATGAAAAAGAAATATATATTCCTAACGATATCGACGCTTCTTGCGCTTGCAATATGTCTTTGCGCTTGCAACCAAGCAAAAGACTTTGCAACGTACAGCGACAATATGAACAAATCGATGAACGACGTCAAAACGCTCGTATCTACTTTGAGCGTTTTTGACGGCGATACGTTGGTTTACGAATATCAAAGAAACATAACCATAGACGGCTCAAACGCCACTTTGGAAATCACCGAAAAGAAACTGAATGCGAATTTCAGACTGGAAAGCAACACCACCACCGAACAAAAATCGGGCGTTGAAAAATCGACGTTGTTGCCGCTTTCGCTGTCCGAATCGAGCGCGCAAAACTTCAATGCGAACGCAAACGGATTCAGTTGCGAAATCCCCGAAGGCGACTTTGCGAGCGTGTTCAAACTCGGCTCGTACGATATTGACGGCAACGCCGCTCTCGATTGCACTTTTTCGGGCGATAAACTGACGAACATCAACTGCGGGTTCAAACTCACGGACGGCAAAACCGTCAAACTCGCATACGTCTACAACTATTAAGGGGGTGAGAGAATATGAAAAAACGTAACAATATTTTGTTTGTAACTCTCATCGTGCTTTGCGCGCTTACGGCGTTGGTTGCCTGCAACGACAATTCCGAACCGACCACGCCCACGCTTTCGACCCCGCAAAACGTCGAAATGTCGCAAGGCGGACTCATCACTTGGAACGCAGTCGAAAACGCAACTTCCTACGTCGTCGTTCTCAACGGCGAGGAATATACGACGGACACGACTTCCTATCAGGTTGCCTCGACCGTAAACGACATTCTTTACTGCGTATACGCAAAGGCAAGCGGATATAACGACTCGCCAAAGAGCGAAGAAAAACTTTTCAAGGGTACGGGCATCGTTCCTAATCCCGACGAAGTGACCGTCACAATCTCTAAAACTTCCGAAGTCAAAAGCGGCAAGAGCGTTACGCTCAAAGCGTACATAGACGGCGTGGAAGCGAAAAACGGCGAGATTATTTGGGAAATCGTCGACGGCAATCAATACGCAACCATCGACGAAAACGGCAAATTTACCGCAATCGAAGTGGACGGCGACAAGAAAGTCACCGTTACGGCAACCGTCGCGGACAACGACGAGTGCTTCGTCGAAAAGGAAATCTGGGTGCTTGCAAGAACCGCGCTTACCTCGGATATGCTCGCAACTCTCAATCGCGCAAAGGTCGGCTTCGAGGGATACGACAAAATCGACCTCTACAAAACGGACTTGTTCGGCTCGTTTTACAGAACGGTTACGCTTCCCATAAGAACCGCTATGGACGGAAACAACTGGTACGCCGAGTACGAAGATTCCTCAACGGGTCTCAAAACTGGCATTTACTACACCAACCGTAACGGCAAAGCGAATCAGGTCAGCGTAAGTTTTATGAACGAGGAACAATACATTCCTATGCTCGGCGATGACGATGAAGTTGTGACTTGGACGGAATCCGGTCTTTACAACAGCCTTACCGACTTGTCCGTCGACGACTTCGAGTTCGACGAGGATTCGTGGCGTTGGATGTTCAAGGGCGACGCGACTATTTCTAAACGTTTGGTTGCCGCCGCAACGCCTTACGACTTCGAGGTCAACGCTTGGGGACTCATCATCGACGAGGGCGAAATCGTGGGTATCTACGCTCAAAGCAAGGACGATTATCAAATCGTGGAAGGGTATAGAGGCATCCAATCGCTCTATCTGGCAATCAACACGAGTCAGAGCGTGGAAGTGCCGAAGGTTGGAAAATTCCACCACGACGAAAAGTACGACGCTTTGTATTCCAAACTTCAAACAGCCATCGACAATATGCGCGCGCTTGACAGTTACAAACTCGACTTTTATCAAATGACAAATTCGCAATACGGCAGTTCGTACGGCGGATTCGTCGAAACCGTAACGAACGATTTGTGCTACTTCGAACCGTTCAGCGTCAGATACGACAACAACCAGAACGAAATCAGAACGTACGAGCAAAACGCTTCTTACGGATATAAGAAAATAAGCGACAACCTCTACAACGCTTTCAGCGAAAACGCAAAAGCAGAGGAAAGCGACCCCGTAACGTACAGAGCGAACCGCGCTTACCAAACCACGTTCGACAACGCGCGCCCGTCGTTTGCGTTCTCGTCCGAGATTTTCAGCGGATACGCAGAGGACGAGGAAGCGGGCACGACGACTTACTACGTCAACGAGTCGATGTGCGGCGTTGCGTCCACTTTCTATTACGGCGTGGGCAACGACATCAACATCTACGGCATATTCGCAACGAAGGGCTTTACCCTCAACACGCAATTCACGCCGTTCGTCGTGGTTAAAGACGGTTATATCACCGAATCTTGCTTCTACTTCTACCTCGGCTCTATGTACGGCGTGGTTATGATCAAATATACCGATCTCAATCAAGCGGAAGTTCCCGACGGCGTGCAAGTCGAGTTCGAAACCAGACAAGTGCCGACCGAATGGTCGCAACTCACCGTTCAGGTCCGCGACGAAGAATCTTCCACGACCGAGGACGACGAAGAAGTCAATGCGTTGACGTACTTGAAGACGTTCTTCGGAAAAGACGATATCGGCGAGAAACTGCCTTTCTTCGGCAACGTGCTCGGCGACACATACGGATTCGGTATGACTATGACGAGAACGCCCGGCGGTTCAAAGACGGCAAAGAGCGCAATCGTGTTCTACTACGACGTGCCGCTTGACGTGGACTACACCATAAACTCGTCGCTTACGGCGGTCAGAGAGTTCTTGAAGCAAAAAGGATTCGTCCGCAATCAATACGACGAATATCACGACGAAGCCAACGGCATTTGGGTTGCGCCCGTCGATTCGAGTTTGGACTTCCTCATTTACGTTTGGAAAGACTGACGCGAAACCAACATTGTAAAAAAACAAAAAAATAAAAATTTTTTCAGAAGGAGAAAAACAATGGAAACACGCAAAACATTAAAAAAGAGCGTTATATCGTTCGTTTGCGTACTGATGGTTGCTTGTATGCTGTTCCTTGTCGCGTGCAACGATAAGGGCGACGACAATTTGCCGTCCATCAATATCACGACTTCCGTTGAAGACGGCTCTATCGTCACGAAAGGCGACAAGATCACGTTCTTGGTTGCCGTGTCCGACAACAGCCCGTACGAAGTGAGCGTCGACAACGAAGAATTGGCAAAACTGAGCGGCAACACTCTCACCATTCTCAAAGACGCAACGGCTGACACCGAGATCAAACTCACGGCAAAGATCAAACGCTTGCCCAACGTGTCCAAAACGGTTACGTTCAAGATGACCGCGCCCGTTCAACTTCCCGAAATCTATATGACTTCGTCGAAGCCAGAAAATTCAAGACTCGAAAAGGGCGATAAGTTCACCGTAAACGCTTCCTCGACAGACGGCAGCCCCGTGATTTTGTCCGTAAGCGACGAAACTCTCGCAACGATTTCCGGCAACGAAGTTACGATTATCGGCGAACCCGCACACGACAGCACTCTCGTCGTCACGGCAACCCTCAAAGATTTCGAATCCGTGACTAAATCGAGAACCTACTACGTCAAAGCACCCACCGTCAAAGGTCAAGTGCAAGGTAAGGACGGCAATATCCTCACCACCGAACTCATCGAAGCGCTCGGCAACAAGAGCATAACCGTCAACGGCGTCGTTACCGACGTGTTCTATGACGCGGCGGACGGTTCTACCACCAACCACGAATATCAAACCAAAGTTATGATGTCCGAAGGCAAGTGGTACGGCGAATGGTTCGCAACGCCCGTAGGCGACGAAAAAGCGACCGTCATCACCGACAGTTACAGCGCAACCGAATCGGCAGACTACAAGGATGCCGACGGCACTATCGGCCACGCAATCCAAAGAGTTTACATCAACAAGGACAACCAAGTCGCAACGAAGGTGCAAACGGACAGTATGAGTTTCCCGTACATCTGGGAAAACCAACACTACTGGAATCATATCGATCAATTTGCGAAGAACGTTGAAAATAAGTTCGTTTACAGACCCGAAGAAGACGTGTTCGAGTACGTTTGGAAGGTTGTCGATTCCGAAGGCAGAGAATACGTCGAGGACGAGTACGACTACTATCTTATGACGTACATTTCGTACAGTTTCACCCCGATGCTCGACGACACGCTCGAAAACTTGTACTTCAAGATGGAAAACGGCAAAATCACCAAGATTTTGGCAAAGACCGCAGAAGAAACGGGTTCGAATAAGAACAGAGCGTACACGACCATCGAATTTACCTTCGAAGGCGTAGGCGAAACCGTCGTTCCCAACCCCGCACCGTACGAACACACCTCGCAAAACGACGCTC
>URTQ01000007.1 GCA_900550855.1 uncultured Eubacteriales bacterium | reverse complement strand
AACATTGAAAAAACGCAAAAAGAAAAGGCGCAAATGCGCCTTCTCTTTTATGCTTTTAATCAGCAATTATGCTTTGGTGATGGTGAAAACGTACCAACCGTCTGTTTCGACTGCGGGTGCGAGATCGGTGTAGTTTGCTTCGACATACGCCTTTGCGCCGAGTTTGACGGTTACGCCAACGCCTGCGCTTGCATTAACGTCTGCTTTGACTGAGAGTTCGAGTCCGTCGGTTCCGCTGATGTTGAGGACGACTTCAGCCGTGGAAGCGAACATTTCGTTGAGGAATGCTTTTGCTTTCTTTGCGCTGTCGGTTTCGTTGCCGTAGGTCGTGCCTGCGACGGTGAGACCGTTTGCAAATGCGGTGAGCCAGTTGTCTTTATCTGCCGCGATGATGGAATCGGTGAACGGTTTTGCGCCCTTTACCCACCAAGTTTGACCGAGGTAGTTGATTGCCGCGCCGACCGTGCCGTAGTTCTTCTTCAAAGTTTCACTGGTGTTGGTCTTAACCGTGAGTTTGTCGCCCTTTGTGGAAAGAAGCGGAAGCGCTCTGACGATGGTTTCGGACAATTTGGTGATGAACGGATCTTTTGCGTATTGTGCGCTTGCATCGTTATTGTCGGTCTTGGGCGGGAACATTTTGTCGATTGCTTTCTTGACAAGGCCTTGGAATCCGCCGACGATGTCGAAGTTCTTCCACGCTGCGCCTTTGAAATTTTCGTTGATTGTGATAACTCTGTCCTGAGGATCGATGACGTAGTTGCCTTCGCCGTCTTTTTCAACTTGTGCCTTGATGTCGCAAGAGAAGAATTTGTCTGCGAATTTGTCAAGTTCGGTCGTATCGGTCTTGAAGAACGTATCTCTGATCCACATATAAGCGTAGTCGCCGAACAATCTGACGAGTGCGTCCACGATCTTAACGTCGCCTATTCTTGCGTCTTGATTGACTGTGAGTGCGAGGTTACCGTTCTTGAAGGACGCTCTGATGACGTCCATTGCTTCGTCTGCGCCTGCGGGTTGATAGGTCAATGCCGCCGCCGCAACAGTGCCGTTGTTTTCGGTGTTTTTGAGGTCGATTTTGCCGTTCAACGTGAGAGCGAGAGTGCCGTCAAGTTTGATGTTTTCAAGTCCGCCGCCGATTGCAGTGTTGACGTTCGAGAATCTGGCATAACCGTTTTTGTCAAACTTGGTTGCGTCGAGAGTGATTCCTTTGAGGTCGATTGCGACTGCCGCGTCGAGAACGACTTGTTCAGTGTAATTGTCTCTTGCAACTGCCATCGAGTTTTCGATTTCGCCCTTCGTTGCTTTTGCAAAGTTGAGGTCGGTGATGGTGATTGCTACGACGGGATATACGTCTTTGCCTTCTGCGTTTTCACCTTCGAGTGCGGGAAGACCTGCTTTGATGGTGAACGTGTCGATTGCGTCGTTCTTGGTGGTGAATTCAAGGTAGAGTTCCAAACCGTCGATCAAGTCGGTGAGACCTGCGGGAAGGCTGCTGCCGAGCATATCGAGCAAACCGAGAACTTCGGGGTCGAGTTGAGTCGTGTAAGTGGTGACGCCGTTTGCGGTTGTAGAACCGGTCACATTGTTGACGAAGAAGCCTGCTACGGTGTCGTTTGTCAAAATGTTCTTGATGTTGAGGTTGCCTTGTGCGTCGAACGCTTCGTCAACGCTGAGGCCGAGCATTTCGAACACGCCGCCGATGGAATCTTTGAGACCGTCAACGTCGATGTTGAAGACTCTCATAACGTCGCCGACAAGAGTGTTGAGATCCCAGTTCTTACCCATATTTGCGGTGAGAGCCGTGACGATTTCCGCAATCGATTTACCTGCAACGGGCTTATCGTTGTAGATGAAGTTGTAGAAACTCTTGTTGTAGGTGTCGTTGAGATAACTGAACGGAATCTTGACGTTTTGTCCCGCATAGTCGATGTAGATGTTGTCTACGTCGTTGAAGAAGTAGTATGCGGTGAACCAGTTTTGTGCCGCGCTCGGATCGTAGATCTTTGCTTTGATTGCGGTGTTGGTGCTCTTGTCTTTGCCGCTGGATCTGTCGAGAACGAGGTCGAGCAAGACGCCGACGTCAACGCTGTCTTGAACGGTGCCGTCCATACTGTCGACAAAGTCAAGTTGTACGGTAAGACCAAGGCTCACTTTGAGGTCGTCGGTCGGGGCGATTGCTTCGTCGCCGATTCCGGTGGATTTTTCCCAAAGCGTGTTAAAATAGTTCTTCACGTTCGTGGTATCTTTTGTCGGGGTCGGGGTCGGGGTCGGCGTAGGATTATCATTACCCTTATCGCCGCACGCTACGAGCGTGAACACCAAAACCAACGCAAGAATCACGATGAGAAGTGATCTGATGCTGAGTTTTTTCATAATTGCCTCCTAATAATTTGCCATCGTTTGCAAACGTACCCTCTCGCGCATACACGCATAGTATGGTTACATTTGTAATAGATATTATATATTATATCAAAAATAAAGTCAATACGCAATAGCAATGCCGAAAGCCGCTCTCTTGATTTTTTTGGAAATTTTATTAAGAACTAATTGCGAAATTTGTCGAACGAAAAACGAAAAATCGAACGTTGCCGTACACAAAGAACGAAAACAAACCAAATGTAAAAATAAAAAATAAAACGCTTTATCAAAAACAAACGGCACTCGTTCGAGTGCCGTCGTGTTTTTATTTTTGAAAATCATTATGCGCCGATTGCTTCGGGAATGTCGGGCGCGACTTCTTCCCCGTCGCCATCGGGTTTTCCTATGCCTACGCCGTTTTCTTCCGCCGCTTTCGCTCTCAAAATGCGATCGCGAGAAACTTCGGTGCGTTTGCGGGTCTTTTCGCCCATATCGCGACATACGCCTGCGGCAATGATAAGAACCGAACCGATTGCGCCGAAGATTGCCATCCAGTTGCGCAAACCTACGACGTTGATAACCCCCCCCACACCCCCCCGCCATAAGCAAGTGGTCGCTGTCAACCCACGTTGCTTGCATATAGCCGAGCATACCGTAAGGCGCGTTCATCGGGAACAAGTTGATTGCAATCAAACCGTCGTCGTCGATGCACAAACCGATGCTGAGTTGTGCGCCGCCTGCCGCCGCCTTGACGACTTCGATGAGGTCTTCTTGCATAAGTCCGCCGAGAGAGTCGATGAGGCTGGGGAATTGATCGAGAACTTTTTGCACGATGCCGTAGATTTGACTGCCGAGCATATTTGCAACGTCCAAAGTGGTCAATGCCATCGGATCGCCGAGCATATCGAGAACGAGCCACGAAAGCGGACGTTTTGTCACGCCGTTTTCGTACATTTGCCAACCGTCCTCGTTGAAGCCGTACTTGACTTCGACGGTGTTGCCGTTTTGATCGACGATTGTACCCGTGTACTCGAATTTGCCGCCGTTTGCCTTAAATTCCTCGACAAGTTGCGGATCGTAGAGTTGATAGAGGCAGTTGCCGTCTTCCGTGTAGGTGAGTCCGCCCGCGGCGTTGTAAGAACTTTGCGTGTAGGACCAGCCTTGATTGAGGATAAGACGAAGAACGATAGGCACTGTCATACGACCGCTCATCTGTGCGTACAAAAGAAGCGGATCGTCAAACGTGAGATAACCGTCTTGGTTGAAACTGTCGTAATTTTGTTGGAACAACGCTTTGAATCTTTCGTTCTTGAAGCCTTCTTTCAACATACCCTCGTAGTCGTAGTTCGTGTAGATATAGTCGAGAATCGAGAGTGCGATTGCGCGTCTTGCGACGTTGTTGTTGAAGCAGTAATCGTAGTCGTTGAGGACGTATTGATTGTAGATGAACTGATAGAGTTCATACTTTCTTTCGTTGGATTTAAGAGCGTCCACTTCCACTTGGATTCCGTCAACGTTCTTGCCGTAAGTGTTGGTGTAATACTTCATTCTTTGTTGAATGAAAGCGTTTTTGTAGTTGGTTATGACGCCGTTGTTTTCGTTGTGAGCGACGAGAGTCTTGTACGAGAAGTCGCCGTTTTCCGCGATTTTGCCGTCGGCGTCGTAGTTGTTGAGGTTGCCGTTGAGAAGATTGTACATAATGAGGTCGCGTTCGAGCGCGGCGTTATGTTCGGCTTGTTTCTCGCCGTTGTAGTACAAATCTTCGCAATAGAGCGTGCTTTGCGTTGCTTTTGCGATGACGTCGGGGAAAACGTAGGTCAAAATAAGACCGAATCCCGTTGACAGACACACGAACGCGATAAGCACTTTGACGGTTTTGGTGCGAATGCTGCTCTTTGACTTCTTTCTGTTGACGACGAGCGCGACCGTCATAAACACGAGTCCGAGTATGCCCGCCAAAATCACGCCGACGAACGGCCAGAACGTGTAGTACGGCATAAGGTTGTAGCACTTAACGCCGAGCACTATCGACACTATGACGATGGGCAAATACGCAAGGACGTGAAGCAATATCGCCGCAAGCGTGTAGAGAACGGACGTCTTGCTTTGGTCTTTCTTGGTGCGCTTGCTCACGGGGAAAGCGGGAATTACGTCGCCGTTTTGGTCACGATTGAGCATATCTGCGTCCATAGCGAGTTGTTCGTTTTGAACGTCTTGATTCATTTCTTCTTGATTCATAACTTGATCGCTCATAATTACAACGCCTCCTTGTCAGAATTTTCGTCGGCAGGGATTTGGATGTCCCCCTCTACCCCTTGATTTTCGGGCGTTTGGTCTTGAACGACTACGTCTTGTTCGCCTTGCGCGTCGTTTTGTTCGTCGTTTTGTTGTTTTTTGGATTTCTTTTTCTTCTTGTCTTCTACGACCGCAGTGCCGTTTGCGTATTCGAGTTCTTTCTCTTGCGCGACGAAACTAAGGAAGTAGAACAATACGACGAATCCGCAGAAGAAGAACAGCATATCGCGTACGCCGTAGAGCGGATAGAACGTGGGTTTGTAACTCAAATCCGCTTTGAGTTGTCTTACCGCCGTCAAATTGGCAAGTCCGAGAGCGGACGGATAAGTGCCGCCGCCGAGCGTGTCGCCGATAAGCGTCGAGCCGATCATCGGACCGAATGCGGTCGCTTCGTAGTTTGCTCTCTCGAATTTTTGATACGCAAGAGCCATTGCCATATCTTTTTCGCCAGCAACCCAAGTGTAGAATTCCCACACGGGTTTGATTGCGGGCGATTGATAGTAGTACAAACCTTCGAGGATTCCCGTCAAAATGGAAGACACGTCTATTGCAAAGTGATAGTCCTCGTCGAGAAGCGGAATTTTTATGCCGCTGATTTCGAGACCGTAACGAACGCCGTCGTCGGTGTTGAAGGTCTTGATGAGTTTGAGAAGTCCGTTGATCGTGCCGACAACGACGACGACGAGTACGGACGAGAGGTCAACGCCTAGTTTGCTCATCAATCCGTTGAGCGCGGTGTTGAGGAAGGCGCTGAGGTGGTCGAGATCGAAGTCGTATTCGATGTTGCCATCCTCGCCCACTGGAACGAACGCGTCGCTGAAATTGAGGTCGACAAGAACGTCGCCGCCGTCTGCGACTTTTGCCGAATTAAGACCCATAACGTAGTTGCCGTCCGCGTCTTGCGTGCCGTCGTCTTTGACGAGCGCGACGTAGAGATAATCTCTCGTTTCGCCCGGATTGAATACGTCGGGTGCGCCTGCATACGCCACGACCAAGAACAAATCGTTTACCGTGACGGAACTGTCAACGCCGAGAAGCGGTTGTATCCATTCCATAACCTTCTTCATAGCATCGTCGTTCATATTGAAGTCTTTTCTGAAACTCATACCGTTTTGCAACTTTTCGAGGATAGGCGAAAGGATTGCGCCCACGCCCTGATTGCCTTCGTCGTCAAGACCCGTGCTGCCGTCGTTCGCTTTGAGCAAGAAGTCGAAAAGATGGTTGTTGCCGAGCAATGCGCCCACTTTTGCAATCAAATAATCGAGACCGTTGTGCGTGAGAGAGAAATTCTCTGCGAACTCGATTTCTTGACCGTAAAGGGTTTGCAACCATTCGGGGCATTTTTCACCCGTGGTCGGATCTTCCAGCAAGCCCGTGTAATATCTTTCTCTCGCTCTGACCGCTTTGGTGTACATAGATTCGAATTTGGAATCGTATTTGTTTGCGGAAATTTCCTCTTGTGCCGAATAATAATCTTCGAGAATGTTAAGCACGTTGTCGAGGCTGAAAACCCAACCGTCCGAAAGCATACCGTTGGAATTGTAAATACCCGTGCCGTATACGCCGTCCGTAGTGTAGGTTTGAGAAGAATCGTCTGCGTATTCGGTGCCGAGAGGCATCAAATCCTTGCAATACCAAACGTAAATTTCTTCGCCCGCTTTGGTTGTTCTCTTTTGATACCAGTAGTGCGAATAGGTCTTGCCGTTGATGACGAGTTGTCCGTTCGCGTTGGGTTTGAGTCTGACGATTTGCGTATATTCGGGACTCTTTCTGTAATCGTAGGAATTTTCACTGTCACGATTTACGCGATAAGTGCCGTCGAGAATCTTTTTGAGGTCGCCGTTGCCCTTGAAGTTGTTGTTTTCGTCAACGTCGAGTCTGTAAAGTCCGTCGTCGCCCTTGACGAAACTGATGTCCACGCCCTGATTGCCTTCGTCGTCGATGATGGAATAGTACGTTACGGGTTTGTTGGAAATGTTGCCCGAAACGCCGCTCTTGTTTGCGCCTTCCATCTCAACGTTGTAGACGTTTTTCATCAAATCCACTTGTTTGATGAGGTTGAGCGTGTCGTTTTTGCCGATTGCGTTCGAGGACACCGTGCGATAGTAGGAAAGTTGGGTCTTATAGTCGTTGACCACGACGCCCGTTCCCTCGTACTGCGCTTGAAGTTCGGTGACTTTCTTTTCAAGCACCGCGTCCATAACGACGCCCGTGATAAGCATAGTCGCCATACAAACCGCGATGACCGAGAACATTCTCACGCGCGAATTCTTCACCGTTTTGCTCAGAATTATATGCACGATTGAAATGAACGCCCAGACCGCAAAACCGATCCATACGCCGTAAAGCGCAGGCGCGGTAACGTACGACTCTGCCTGCTTGAAAAAGCCCAACGCCGTCGTGAACGTGGTTTCGCCCATAAACGGATCGTGGCTGATGAATCTGACTGCGGTGAAGCACACGGCAATCAGGAACAAGGGAAGACCAAGCATATAAAACACGACTTTGAGCGTGCGGTACAACTTGACCTTTTTGTACTGTTGAGTTTGGCTCATAACTTTCTCCTCATTGATTTGGGATTGCCCTCGTATGTATGCGCGAGCGCACCCGAATATGATTTACTTCACTATCATAGCATATCCCGAAACATATTTCAATACGATTTTCAATAAAATTTGTCCGCCCTATATCTTGCGTGACCTTTGTCCGCTCGTTCACAATATGCCCGTTTTTGCGGATTTTTTTGCGAGTTTTTGCCACTTTTTCGCTTGCTTTTCGCATTGTTTTTCAAACGCATATTTGCATTATATGCAATTCTATCGCGTCGGATACAACCCCCGCGCCCTATTTCCCGTTTTTCTCGAAAAGCGCGGCTTCCTTATATCGATTATTCGCAAGCCGCCGCAAAATACCCGACACTTTCGCCGTTTTGTGCGCATATTTATCGTTTCGACAAATTAATCTTCGAACTCGCTCGCGCGTATTTTTATTTCAGGGTTGATTTTGCTTTTTCGAGAGTATATTATTTAATCATAAAATCGGCAAACCGTCGATGTTAGGAGGAAAATATGTCATACATCAGCGAAGTCATAGAGCAGACTGAATTGAAAAATCCCAATCAGCCGCAATTTATGCAAACCGTCAAAGAAGTTCTCTCCTCTTTGACCCCCGCTATCGAACAAAACGAACAGTTGATGCGCAAAAATGTCATTCTCGAACGCCTCGTAGAACCCGACAGACAAATTATGTTCCGCGTTCCTTGGATGGACGACAACGGCAATTACCACGTCAATCGCGGTTTCCGCGTTCAATTCAACAACGCAATCGGACCGTACAAGGGCGGTTTGAGATTCCAAAAGGACGTCAACCTCGACGCAATGAAGTTCCTCGGTTTCGAGCAAACCTTCAAAAACTCTCTCACTTCCCTTCCTATGGGCGGCGCAAAGGGTGGCGCGGACTTCGACCCCACCGGCAAAAGCGATTCCGAAATTATGCGTTTCTGCCAATCCTTTATGAACGAACTTTATCGTCATATCGGTCCGAATATGGACGTTCCCGCAGGCGATATGGGCGTCGGCGGTCGCGAAATCGGCTATCTGTTCGGTCAATATAAGAAAATCGTCGGTGCTTACGAAAACGGCGTTCTCACCGGCAAAGGTCTCAGTTACGGCGGCTCTCTCATCCGTCCCGAAGCAACCGGTTTCGGCGCAACCTACTTCCTCGACGAAGTGTTCAAACATCAAGGCGAACACCTCGCGGGCAAAACCTTCTGCCTCAGCGGTTTCGGCAACGTCGCGTGGGGCGCGGCAAAGAAAATCGACGAACTCGGCGGCAAGGTCGTCACCCTTTCCGGTCCTGACGGATACGTTTACGATCCGGACGGCGTAACGGGCGAAAAGATCGACTACTTGCTCGAAATGCGCGCTTCCAACCGCAACAGAGTTCAAGACTATTCCGACAAATACGGCTGCGAATTCGTCGCAGGCAAGAAGCCTTGGGGCAACGTCAAAGCAGACGTCTATATGCCCTGCGCAAGACAAAACGAAGTTCTTTTGGACGACGCAATCGCAATGGTTAAACTCGGCGTTCCCGTCCTCAACGAAGTTTCGAATATGCCTACAACGAACGAGGCAATCGCATACTTGCAAGAACACGGCGTTCTCGTCACCCCGTCCAAAGCGGTCAACGCAGGCGGCGTTGCGACGAGCGGACTCGAAATGTCGCAAAACAGCGAACGTCTTGCTTGGACAAAAGAAGAAGTGGACGCAAAACTCAAACAAATTATGAAAGGTATTCACACTCAAATCTGCGACGCACTCGACGTATACGGTCTCGATTACAACCTCGTCAAAGGCGCAAACCTTGCGGGATTTAAGAAAGTAGCGGATGCTATGATTGCCCAAGGAATCAACTGAAAATCGTCGCGATTTTACGAAAGGCACTCACTTCGAGTGCCTTTCTTTTATTCGCTTGATTTTCAGTTTTCTAACCGCGCAACCCCTCTTTGCTCTCAAAATAAGACGGGCAAAAACTCAAACCGCAGTTCCGCACGAGTGCTTGCTTGGTGCGAGCCTGCGGCTCGTTTTTTCTGCGAACACACAACATCCGTTTGGCGCGTTTTTAGTTGATTCCTACTTTCCATTTTTCTTATTTCTTTATTTTTTCACACATCTAAACGCATATTTTTATAAAAAAATTAATTTTTTCAATCTTTCTTTATCGTCAAGCCTGTTTCTATCACCGAAACGACGTTTAAGCGCAAAGATTCTTTAAGCGGTATTGACATTTCTTGTCGTTATGTTAAACTGTTTTAAGAGGAAAATATTATGGAACAAGATAAAAACGTAACCGAAATCGCCGAACCGAAATCCATTCCCCAAACGGAAGAAACTTCGGCGGAAAACCCAAAAGGCATACTGTACGAAACCAGCCTCAAACAAGCCGAGAAAAACGCCAAAAAAGAAAAGAGAAAAGGCGTGATGCAGTTCATAAAATACGCGCTTTGCGCGGCGAGCGCAGGCATAATTCAGATTGTGCTGTTCTCGATTTTGCAAGCGATCATACCTTCGAACGGCAAAACCATTCACTTCATCGTCGAAGATATGGATTTGGTCACGTTTATCGCAACGACCGTCGCGCTTTGCGCTTCTATCCTTTGGAACTTCACTTTCAACCGTAAGTTTACATTCAAAGACGCAGGCAACGTGCCCAAAGCAATGATTTTGGCATTCTTGTTCTACGTCCCCTTCTATCCCTTCCAAACTTGGTACGTCCACACGATTAAATCCTTGCTCGTGGAAGCAATCGGCACGGACGGCGCAGGCATAATCGCGGAAGGCACGGTTATGATTATCAACTTCGCGCTTGAATTTATGTGGCAAAAATTCGTGGTTTTCCGCAAGCCCAAAGACAAAAAGGAAAACAAAACCGAAGAAACCGAAAAGACGGAAGATGCGGATAATACAAACAACGCCGAAAATTCCGAAAACACCGCAGAATAAACGCAAAATTTAATCGCATACTTGCCGCTCTCTTTTAGAGGGTGGTTTTTTTTTATTGTTCGTTAGCCGTTTATAAACTCGTCGTTTTGACAATAATGTGCGACGTGGATATAGACAGACTTCAACAAGATTTGAAAAAGACGTTTTCAAACAGCGACGACTTCAAGTGTCGCCGCCTCGATATAGGCGACAAGCGTTGCCTTTTTGCATATATCGACGGCAATATCGACAAAATTTTGTTCGAACAAGACGTCGTGCGCCCTCTGAAAAACTGCGATAAGCTCGAAAAGCCCTATTTGAAATCTTTGCAAAACACCGTCGCTTACGCCGACGAAATCGAGGTTGCGGCTGTAAAGGACTCGCCGAGCAACATTGCCGCTTGCGACATTGCGTTCTATATCGAGGACGAGGAAGAAGCGTATATCTTTTCCCTTCGCAAGCCCGCTTCGAGAGCGATAAGCGAGCCGCCCACTTCGTCGGTTATGAAAGGTCCGCGCGAGGGATTTATCGAGGAAATCAAAACGAATATGTCGCTGGTGAGAAAGCGCATAAAATCACCCGACCTCGTTATGAAAACCTTTCAAGTGGGCAGATACTCGGCAACGACGGTCGCTTTGGCGTATATAAGAGGCGTTGCCGACGACAAAATCGTCGAAAGACTAACCCGCAAAATAGAGCAAATCGACGTGGACGGCGTCGTGGACAGCGCGTACGTGCTGTCGTTTATTCAAACCAAAAAGAACTCGTTTTTCATTCAGGCAGGCACGACGGAAAAACCCGACGTGGCGACGGCGAAAATGCTCGAAGGGCGAATCGTAATCATCGTGGACGGTTCGCCTATCGCCATAACTCTGCCCTATCTCGTCTTCGAAGACGTGCAGGACGGCTACGACTACTATTCGGGCGACTGGCGCGCTTCGATGATACGAATGTTCCGACTTTTCGGCGCAATGCTGACCGTGCTTTTGCCGGGGGCGTACATCGCGCTTCAAACCTATCATTTTCAGTTGTTGCCCATAAAGTTTTTGATGACGCTTATGTCGGCAACGACCAACCTACCCTTTCCGCCGGCGATAGAAATGCTTTTGGTTATGACGCTTTTCGAGGTGCTTAATCAGGCTTCCATACGAATGCCGCGCTACTTCGGCATATCCTTGTCCGTCGTCGGCGCAATCGTGCTGGGCGATACGGCGGTGAAATCGGGTCTTATCTCATCGCCGTCCGTGCTTGTAGTCGCGCTGTCGGCAATAGGCATATTCTGCGTTCCCGACCAAGTGGGAACGATGTCCGTACTTCGCTTTTTGTATCTGTGCATAAGCGCGGTTCTCGGGTTCGTGGGAATGATAATTCTCACGATAGTTATCGTCGCATATCTCGCTTCCCTCGAAAATTTCGGCACTCCCTACCTTGCGCCGTACGCGCCGAGAATCTCGCCCGACCTTCAGGACGGCGTGTTGAAAGCGGACTCGGCGACAATGGAATTGCGCCCCTATTCCATACCCACGCAAAATCGTCGACGCATACGCAAAGGTTGACGGATAATTTGACAAATAATAGGTTTATATATGGCAAACAGCACAATAAAACACGGATTGCGTAAAAATCTACCAATCGGCACTATCTACAATTCACAAGCGGCAGCCATTATAGTCGCGCTCGGTTTTGCGTTCAAACTCTCGTCTGCCCCGGGGATTTTTTCAGAAGCGTTCGGCTCGGCGGCGTTTTGGGTTTTTATGGGATTCACCGCAATCGAGGGCATATGCGTAATCTTTATTTTCGTTTTTGCGAGAATGGGCGGCGACGCGCTTTTGCGAGCGACTAACTGCATATTCTATAAAGCGGCGTGTCTTGTCGCTTGCGTTTGGCTTTCGGCAAAGACGGTGTTTTATTTCTGTTACTGCACGTCATATCTCACCCACGAACTTTTCACGGGGACGCAACCTTTTCTCATATACGTATTGTTCCTTTTCCCCATAGTGTATCTCGGCTTGAAAGGCACTCGCTCGATTGCGAGAAGTTGCGAATTGTTTGTGCCGCTGTTTCTTGCCGTGGTCATACTCAATCTCGCGTTTTTGGATTCGGATATGGACTTCGGGCGCAATCTACCCGTATTTACGACAGAGCCGTCCGTGCTGTTTGCGACTATGCCGCGCTACGGTCTGTGGCTCGGCGACGTGTTTCCTTTTATATTCGTGAGGATTCGCAACAAAAAAGCACCCTATCTCACTCTCGGTATCGCTTCCTCTTGGACGATTGCGAATCTAATCGTGCTTATAGGCGTCGCACTCTACGGCAACGCGCTGAAAACGGTGTCAGACCTCTTTATACACATTGCAAGTTTCAACCAACTTTCTCTGGAAATAGGAAGAATGGAATGGACAAACCTTTTCGGAATCATTATGATGTCGCTTTACTCTCTCTCTTTCCTCTACGACGGCGCGAATCAGGCGTGCGAGCGCGCGCTCGGCACGGCTTTGCCGTCAAAGATACTGTGTCCGTCGGCGGTTATCTGCTCTGCGCTGTTCTCGTCGTCCTTGCAACAAGTGACCGACTTCGCGCTCGGCGTAACGGGCTACGTTCTGACGGCGATTGCGTTCGCTTTGCCGATTTTGCTTTTCGCGGCAGCGAAAATCGAAAAGAAAAAAAATTCGGGCTTGTACGCTTGCCTTGACGCAGAGTACGCGACGATAGGCAAACAAAACAACGCACCCGACAGCGAGAACGACGGCGTGCTTTATTCGTTCAAGCAAAACTCGCCCGAGGGGGAAGCGCAATGAAAAAACTAAACGTACCATCATATCTTCTGCGAACGAAATGGTTTGTGTTTTTCCTCATCGCCGTATTTTTGATTATATTCGGCAGAATGGTGGAAACGCCGTCGCTGTCAAAATCGGCGGTGGTGCTCGGACTCGGCATAGACTACGACGAATCCACTACCCTTTTCGAGGTCAGCACGCAAGCGGTGCTTGCCGGCTCATCGAGCGGCGATACGACGGAAACGAGTTACGTCTGCACGTCCGCAAAGGGGAACACAATTGCGGGCGCAATGGACGTTATTGCGCGCAAAACGGGGTTAATCATATCGCTTTCGCACTGTAACGTGGTGTTTTTGTCAACATCGGCGTTCAAACTCGACCATATGCAACTCATATATCCGTTGACGGGAATGTACGCTCTGCCCGAGCAAACCATTATCGTGACGGGGGATAAATCGCCGTCCGAAATGCTGTCGCTGAGGATCGGAACAACCATAAGTTCGCCCTTCTTTTTGCAACAGGCTCTCGTCAACGAGGAAGGCTCGGACGGTATGATTCGCACGACCGCAAAGGACTTTTTGGCGCATTCGCTGTCGAGAAGCAAGGCAAACGTCATACCCTATATAATCGCCCAAAAGGCTACGCCGCCCCTTACCGAAGCGGGAAGCGAGGACGACGTGTACGAACTCGACATATCGCGAGCAATGGCGTTTGACAACGAAAACTATTGCATAATCGAAAACGAATACGCCGAAATTCTTGCGCTATATCACAGCCACGACGTGACGGGAACGCTGAACTTCGCCTCAAACGACGACGGCACGATAGAGTTCAAAATCCTCAAAAAATCCGTCAAAATCAAGGCGCACGGGCGCAAAGTGGTTGCCGAAATCAAACTTTCGGCAGACCTTGCCGACGTACAGAAAATCCCGACGGACGAAGTTGTCAACACCGACAACGCCATCGTAAAGCGATACGCCGCAGCCCTTGCAGAGGACATAGAAAAAAGGCTTTTTGAACTGTACGAATTGTCCGTAAGCAAAAACATCGACTTTTTGTCGTTGCAAGCAAAAGCGTATCAATCGGTCGGACGAAGTCTCGAAGAAGACTGCCTTGCCACCCTCTCTTTCGAGCCGAAAGTGTCAATAAGCGTGAAAGAGGCGGGATAATCGCATTGCACCTCGATTTTCGCAATCGGCATATAGTGACGTAGAGGTGTTTTTATGGATTATCTTTTGCCAGACGACGAAACCGTGAAAAAGATGTGCGCCGAATACGCTTGCCGTCTAAACAAAAAGGCAGGCGCACTCGGATACATAAACGAATTGAACTCGAACGACAATCAAAGCGGCGGTTCAAACAATCGCTTAAACGAATCTCAAAATCATAGCGACGACTTGAACGACGGCGCGCAAGGCGATTCGCAACGCAATTTGCAACGTGATTCGCAAATCGGCGAGGCGGAAAACCCGAATCGCGCGCAATGCGCGTATACCTGCGATATAAAAGTTTTATTCCTTTACATTATTTTATTTTTGGGATATAATGCAAGGTATGGAACTCAAATTTATGACGCCGACCGAGGTGTGGGAAGGGTTCGATCCGCGCGTTGCGCCTTTGGAAGCCTCAATAATCTCGTGTCAAACAACGGATAATTTCGTCTGCTCGAAGCAGATTTTCACGGCGGAAACCTCGAAAGAGGGTCGCGTTCGCGTATGTTGCAATATCTATTACGACGCACGCTGGCAAGACGCACGTCCTGCCGTTTTGGTGTTGCCGTCTTTCAAGAATCCTCACTCGTCCGACGCAATGCGTATGCTGGTTGAGGAAGGATTCGTCGCTTGCACGCTCGACTACTGCGGCATATTCGAAGATACGAAAACGGCTTATCCGTCCGATTTGAGTTTTGCTCGCTTCCCCGACTGCCAAAATCATCTCGACAGCATCGAAACCACCGCGCGCAATACGCCTTGGTTCGTATGGGCGAAGATAGCGCGCCGCGCGATAAGTCTTTTGCAAGAGCAAAGCATAGTGTCGAGCGAGCGCATAGGCATTTTGGGATTCGGCATAGGCGCGCAACTTTGCTGGCTCGTAGCAGGCACGGACAAGCGCGTATGCTCTATGACGGCAATCAACGGCAGCGGCTACCGCTGGGCGGAACACAACGCAAGATTTTTGGGCAGCGACATACCCTCGGGCGACGAGCAACTGGCGTATTCGACGGGTATAGGCGCGGAAACTTACGCAATGTTCGTCACCTGCCCCACCCTTGCAATCGCAACGCGCGATTCGGTGTACTGCGACGTCGACAGAATCGGCGATATGCTCGACCTCGTAAAATCCGAAGTGAAACAACTCATAATTTCGGATTCGTGCGATATGCAGATAACGAACAGCGTATATTCCTCGCTCGTGCTGTGGCTTCGCTCGCACCTTGCAAACACGTCGGACGCGTTTTTGCCGACGATGCGCTTCGAAACGACGGACGGAAAGTTGTACGTCAAACTCAATTCGGGCAAAAAAGCGGACAAACGCACGCTGTACGTCAGTTACGGCGAACCGTCCTCTCAACAAAGATACTGGCAGTCCTTCGACGTGCGCCAAAAGGTCGGCGAACACGAATACGTCTGCGACGTTCCCGTCTACGACACCGAAGAACTCATCGTTGCGTACGCAACGCTCGTATACCCCGACTCGAACGTGGTTTCCACGAAGGTTACGAGCATTATCCCCGCAAAACACGACGTGAGCGCGGTTGAAACCTCGCCGAGAATATCGAAAGTCCTCTACGACGGAAGTATGGGACTCGGCGAATTTGTGGCAAGAACGGACGACGCGCTACTTGACGACGACACGCTGTTCGTTGCAGACGGACCGTTTGCAATTAAAGGCATATCCGCAAAAAAAGGCAGCCTCGCGCTTTGCAGAAGCATACAGGAAATGACCTCGACAAGCCGCACCGCAATACTGCACGTCGACGCTTACGCAAAGACGGCAGGCAGTCTAAACGTATGCGTATACACCTACCCCGACCTCAAAAAATACACCGCGCGCACCAAACTGAAAGGCGGCGAGTTCTGGCAAAAACTGCTCTTCGAATCCGCCGACTTCAAGAGCGAGGAAGGTCGCACCCTTTCTTCGTTCTCGGTGGTGAAAACCATAGAGGTGGAAAACGCGGGCGGAATTGTTTTCAACAACTTTTTGTGGATTTGAAAATAATCCGAGCCGCAAACAATATACTTTTGTATGCAAGATATTCCGCTTTTTGAACAAGAACCGATACAGGAAGAACCCAAACGCCGTTCAAAGCGCGTTGCGATTTCGGTTGCAATCGTGCTTTTGGTGGTGGTTTTGGCGGTTGCGAGCGCGCTTTTGGTCAAATACTACGTCATTGCGACGTTCACTGTTGACGGAATATCGATGTACCCCACTCTCGACGGCGGTGGCGGCGCGCAAAACGATTCCGACCGTAACAACGGCGAAACCCTCTATCTCAACAAACTTGCAAAGATAAATCGCGGCGACATTATCGTCTTTGCCCCCGACAGCGGTATTTTTAAGGGCAGAACGCTTGTGAAAAGAGTCATTGCTGTTGGCGGCGACCACGTCGTTATATCCGAAAACGTCGTGTATCTCAACGGCGAGCGGCTCGACGAAAGTTACGTCAACAAAGACGAACTTGCGCAATACGACGACTTGGACGTATACGTCGAGGACGGCTATATCTTTTGTATGGGCGACAATCGCAATCACTCGACCGACTGTCGAGAATTCGGACAGATAAGGCTCGATTGCGTCGTGGGAAGATGTTTCTTGATAAAAGGACTTGACGGAAAATTGAGAAAAGCGTGATAAAAATCACGCTTTTTTATTTTTGATTTTTGGGTTTTTATTTCGTCGGCGCAAAGTTTTCATTTCTCTTCTACATAATGAATATATTCAATGCTTCTCAACGCCTCGATGATTTCGTCGTGCGTTTTGTACTTTTTCAGTTCCTTGCTTTCGATTGTGAGTTTGAGTGCGTACACGCTCAATCCCGAATTAATAAACGCCGAGTTGAGTTCCACGTCGTCTATGCGCATACCAAGTTCTCGCAACGTGGTCATAAAGGATTGCAAGTCGTTTTTGTTGAGCAATTCGAGGTGCAATTCGAAGTGATTAGAGCGTTGTTTGAGATACTTTTCGAGGGTCGGGAAGAACTGCAAAATCACGATATACACGGCGGCGAGAATGAGCGCGACGGTGTACAATCCTGCGCCGAAAAGCAAGCCGAAGATACTGCACGTCCAAAGCCACGCCGACGTCGTGAGTCCTTTGATTTGGTTCTTTGCGCCGAAAAGTATGGAATTGCCGCCGAGCATTGCCGAGCCTATAACCGCCCCTGCCGAGCATATCGGGAAGGTAAGTCCCAATGACCTATCGATAATCATACACGACGTAGAGGCGAGCGAGAGCAAAATGAAAGTTTTAAGCCCTGCGGTGTGACCTTTGGTCGAGCGTTCGCACCCGACGTAGAATGCGAATATAAAGGGCACGATAACCCTCAAAAGTATGGAATAGACCGTGACGTTCCACGACCATTCCCCCATAAGTTTTGCAAGCGGATCGATATAGTTCATATTTTCTTCCCCCTATCTTTTTATGCGTTGTCTTGAATTGAGCAGATAATATTCTTCCGCCGCCTCGTCGAAAGCGTTTTCTTCCTCGCTGTACGCGGGCGCGGGCAAAGATTGTCTGATTTTTGCGATTTTGTCTATGAGCAGTTGCACGTCGTCCTTTTGCTCGGGTTGCTCTATCTGCGAGTCGGGAACGACGGCGTCTATGTCGTTGGAATAGGACTTTGACAAATACAACGACAGTTTCGCGCAAGCCGGTCCTATGAGTTCGTAAAGAACGCTCGACGCAAGGATTATCGTTTCCATTGCGCTGCCCGTTTCGCCGCCTATGGTTCGGGAAGCGAGCGCGGCAAGACCTATCGCCACGCCTGCCTGAGGTATGAGCGCAAGCCCCAGCCAGTTGCGCACTTTCGCGTCCTTTTTGACGCACAGACAGCCGAGGAACGAGCCTGCGTATTTGCCGGCGATTCTCGTGAAGAAATACACGACGCCTATGAGCAAAAGGGATACGCCGGCAACCGAACCGCCCGAACTTACCAGCGCGTCGAGTTTGAAGTTTACGCCCGAGCGCACGAAGAACAAAAGCAGTATCGGCGGCGAAAAATAATTGAGTTGCTTAAAGAGTTTGTCGTCCTTTGCGACGTTGCGATACACCGTGCCCATCGCCATACAACCGAGAAGCGGCGATACGTCCAAAATGGCGCAGAGTCCGCAGAACGAGAATATGACCGCGATTGCGATGATGAGGCGATTGTCCGTGGAATGTTTGCCCAAAAGCAGTTTGAGCAAAAATCCGAGCGCGCCGCCCACCACGAGTACGAGAACGTTGTATATGACGGGCAAAGCGACGTTTTTGAAGGTTACCACCCCTGCCATAGAAGCGGTTGCAATCGCAATGGCAACCGAAAACGCCACGAGCCCCACCACGTCGTCGAGCGCGACGACTTGCAAAAGCGTGTCCACGAAATCGCCTTTCGAGTTGGTTTGACGTATTGTCATCATCGTGGAAGCGGGCGCGGTTGCCGCCGCGAGCGCGCCTAGTACGATTGAAAACGCAAGGCTCAATCCGAGCGCGAAATACATCACCAAAAACACGACGAGCGAAGCGAGCAACGCCTCGAACACGGTGATAACGATGTTTTTCGCGCCGTTCTTTTTGAGGGTGGACAGCGTGAAAAACTCGCCCGTGCTGAAAGCAATGAACGCAAGCGCGATGTCGGCAAGGAAACTCATTCCCTCGACGACTTGCGTCGGGATAACGTTTATGCAGTACGGACCTATGATTATGCCCGCCACGATATAGCCCGTTACGTTGGGAAGTTTGAGTTTTTTGGTGACGCGCGACATAATATATCCCGCAAGCAGCATAACCGCAACGGATATTATCACTTGTCCGACCGATGAAAAGTTTTCGAGCAACATTTTCGCCTCTTTGGCAATTAAATTCAAATTGCCTCTTGTTTGTTTCGCTCTGATATGCTATGCTGTAAAAAACATAAAGTCAAATTATGATATTTTATGTGATTATAAAATATCGTAATAAAAGGAAAAACATATGGCACTTCTCGACGACAAACTGGAAACGTTCGTAACGGTTTGTGAAACGAAGAATTTCACAAAGGCGGGCGAGGCTTTGGGACTTACCCAACCTGCCGTTTCTCACCATATCAAAAAACTCGAAGAAGAACTCGGCGCACCCGTATTTTTGCGCAAAAAAGGGGAATTCGTACTCTCGGAAGAAGGCGAAATCGCGCTTTTGTACGCCAAGCGTATGCGTGCGCTATGCGAGAAAATGAAAGAGAAAATCAAGAACGCGAAAACCAACATCTACAAGATTCGCATAGGCATAACGCACACGCAAGAGAGCGGATTGATGATAGAAGCGTTGTCGAAAATCGCGCTCGGCGACGATAATATTTCGATAACTTTTATTACGGACACCATAAAAAATCTTTATGCTATGCTCGAAAATTTCGAGATAGATATGGCGATTATCGAGGAAAAACCCACCAATCCCGATTTCAGATTCACCATAATCGACACGGATATGCTCGTGTGTATCGCCTCGACGCAAAATCCCGTTGCGCAAAAGGCGTCGATTTCGTTGCAAGAACTGAAAAAACAGCACCTTATTTTGCGACTTCCCTCGTCGTCCACTCGCGAAAAATTCGTCGCCGCGCTCGAATCCATAGGCGAATCCATCGACAACTTCGACGTGATAATCGAGGTTGACAGCATAGCCACAATCCGCAACCTCGTCAAAAAGGACGTGGGCGTATCCATTCTTTCAAAAAGCACTTGCTACAAGGAAATCCGCAAAGGCTCGCTCGTCGCTCTGCCCATCGAAAACCTCTCTATGACGCGCGAAACCACAATCGTGTATCACAAAACTTTCACCCACACCGAAATGATTGAACGCATTGCAAAAGCGTACGGCGAAACCGCCGAAAAGCGTGCGTAATAACTCTCGCTTGCCGAAAAATCCGTTGATAATCGAACATTTGTATATTGATTTTCAACGAAACTATACTTATAATTGAATTAGTAAGGGCGCAACGCCTACGATATAAGGGAAATTATGAAACTCGAAAAACTCAAACAAAACAAGCAACAAAGCGCAAACTATATGTTTGACTTTATCTCGCACGTCACCTCGTCTTTCGGAAAGCGCGACTGCGGAAGCAAAGGCGAAAAAGACGCGATAAACTATATGGCGCAAGAAGTCGCCCCCTACGCCGACAGCGTAACCACCCAAAAATACGACGTACATACGCTTGCGTTTATGGGCTGGATTTACATCACCGTAACCCTCATTCTCGGCGCGTTCGTTGCGGCGTTCTTTATGCCTATGCTCTCGCTCATTTTTATTGCGGTGGGTATGGAAATTATGATTTTGGAATTCGTGCTTTACCGCAAAGTCGTGGACAAACTTTTCCCCAAGCGCGAATCTCTCAATATGATGGCAATCAAAAAGCCGACCGGCGAAGTCAAACGCAGAGTTCTCATCAGCGGACACGCGGACGCGGCGTACGAGTGGACTCTCAACTACTATCTCGGCGGGAAAGCGTTCATCGCACACTTCCTCATTTCTATAATCGGCATACTCTACTTCACTGGCGTTGCAATCGCGGCGTGCGTGATAAGCGGTATGTTCACACGCGTTACCGACGCGAATCTGCTCATCGCGCTCGGCGTAAGCGGCGTGTTCGTTCCCTTCTGGATATTGATGTACGTTCTTTTCAATCCCCGCATTATCGCGGACGGCGCGACGGACAACCTCACGGGTTGCGCTATGGGCATAAGTTTTCTTAAAGCGCTCAAAGACAACGGCATAGAGTTTGAAAACACCGAAGTCGGTTGCATTTGCGCAGGCGGCGAAGAAGCGGGATTGCGCGGCGCAAAAGCGTGGGTCAAGGAACACAAGAACGATTTTAAGGACTGCCCCACGACAATACTTTGCCTCGACACTTTGCGCGAGCAAGACCATATGCTCGTCAATCACAAGGATATGAACGGACTTATAAAGTGCGACCCCGAAGCGACGGAAATATGGCTCGAAGCGTGCAAAGAAGAAGGCATACCCTGCAAGAAAGGAAGCGTCGCTTTGGGCGCAACGGACGCGGCGGCATACACCGAAGGCGGCTTCAAGAGCGTGTGCGTGACGGCAATGAACTTCAATCTTCCGCGCTATTATCACACAAGACTCGACGTTGCAGAAGACGTTGACAAGGAATGTCTTGCAAACACTTTTGCAATCCTTTGCAACTTCGTCGAGAAAATCGACGAGCAAGCAAAATAACGGCACAAATCGCAAAACGCGGCGTTTATTGCGTCGTTTCGACAAAATAAAGTCTGTGTTTTTGCAACACCGCGAAATATTTGTGCTTTCGCATTGATATATTATATTGATAAGGAGAATGATTATGGGACAATATTCAAAATATATCGACCCAAAAAGACGCGCCGTCCCCACCCCCAAAAGTATGGTGGACGAAAAAGGTATCTGCGCATTCGGAACGTTTGACAAAGAGTTCGAGCAAATGGACCTTGTGAAACTCAAAAAACCCACTCGCGCGCCTCAATGTATGAACCGCCTCAAACTCACGCTTTGGGAAGCGACCGAAGTTCACCTCAAAAACGGCGTGCTTCTCGCAGTCGTTTGCGATATGGGTATCTTCGGCAAAACGCTCAACATCTTCTACGATAAACGCACGAAGAAAGTGTACTGCTGGGACACCAACCTCAAATCCAAAGACACCGTCATCGCGCCCAACCTCATCAACGGCGCAATCGCGGAAGGCAAAACCGACGTGTCGCACGTCAAGTACGTCAACAACTTCCAAGACGGCAAGTGTGAACTTCAAGGCAATCACAAGGGCAAATGCCTTATAACCGTAACGCAAAAAGACAAGACCATCGTCAAGGCAATCAAAGAAAACTACGGCGAAGCGACAATCGAATATAACTTCACTCTCACTCGCCTTTCCAAGCCTTGCGTGGCAAGCATACCCTTTGGCAAAAACCGTCCTCTTTACAGTCAAAAAGACTTCTTCAAGGCAGAAGGCAGACTTGTCATCAACGGCGAAGAGATGCTCACAGACGAAGACAGCACCGCAGTCGTCGACGACCACAGAGGCTACTATCCCCGTCGCGCGCACTACGACTGGGTCACTACTATGGGCAAATGCAACGTTGACGGCGAAGAAAAATGGCTCGCTTTCAACCTCACTCGCAATCAATCCATAGACCAAGAAAAATATAACGAGAATATCCTTTGGCTCGAAGGCGAAACGAGCATACTTCCGCCCGTCAAATTCACGAGAAGCCCCGAAAGCAAGGACTTCTGCGACCATTCCGAATGGATAATCAAGGACGAACACGATATGGTAAACCTCAAATTCAAGGTTTACAATATGAACCCGATGATTATGCACGCGCTCGTGGTCAACATCGACTACTACGTCGCTTTCGGCGAACTCGAAGGCTATCTGCGCGACGAGGACGGCAAAAAGTACGTTCTCGACGGTATGATGGGTATGGGCGAAGACAAAACGCTGTTGCTGTAATTTGCCGCTCTAATCAAAACTATTTCAAGACGACAAAACGCGCACTTTAAGTGCGCGTTTTGCTTTATTAAACCTTGCGTTATGCAAAATTTTGATTTTGTTATTTGTCGTATTCGTCAAGAAAACTGTGCTTCATTCCGTCTTTCTTGTAGGCTATCACCGTGTCGAGTTGCACGTTTTCAACGCTTCTGAATATGCACTTTTCAACGTCGGGATTAGATTTTTTGAGTTCTTGAATAAGCAGTTTGGTTTCCTGTCTTTTCGAGTGATTCTGCCCGTTGTTGCAAGACGTGCAAGTGTCGGTAAACTTGCAAGCGCATTGTATAAAGTGCAGTCCGTTATAATCCCGCCACGCCTTTATGTCGTCCTCTCGTATGAGGTACAACGGACGGATAAGTTCCATTCCCTCGAAATTGGTGCTGTGAAGTTTGGGCATCATCGTCTGTATCTGCGCGCCGTGCAACATTCCCATAAGTATGGTTTCTATCACGTCGTCGTAGTGATGTCCGAGCGCGATTTTGTTGCAGCCGAGTTGCTTTGCGAAGTTGTAAAGATACCCCCTTCTCATACGCGCGCAAAGATAGCAAGGCGATTTGTCAACGTTGTATACCGACTCGAATATATCCGTTTCGAACACCGTTATCGGCACGTTGAGTCGCCGCGCGTTTTCCTCGATTATCTCTCGATTCGCCTTTGCGTACCCGGGGTCCATAACGAGATACTTCACCTCGAAATTCAAATCGCTGTGTCGCTTGTATTCCTGAAAGAGTTTCGCCATAAGCATCGAGTCTTTTCCGCCCGATATGCACACCGCGATTCTGTCGCCGTCTTTAATTAGTTGATACTCTTTTATCGCCTTGTAGAATTTGCCGAATATGTCCTTTTTGAATTTGCCCGTTATGCTCTGCTCGACCTTCTTGCAAAAATCGTCGTCCACTTGCTTTTGCATCTGCGTGCGCAAATACTCGGAATATCCGCCCTGCAAACTGTACGCCCTCAACCCTTGCTCGCAAAATTGCTCGGCGATATCCACGCTGAGTATGCCCTTTGCGCAGTACACGATTACGGCTTTGTCCTTATCCGTCGGCGGATTTGCCCGTAGTTCGTCCTCGCTTACGCTCACCGAATCGGGAATAAAACCGTACGCCCTATCCGTTTCGGGACGAATGTCGAACACGATTCTCTCGTCTTTATTCAGTTTTTCAAATTCTTCAACCGTTATTTCCATCTTTTGCCTATTCTGTTTGCCGATAAAACGTCATTTCAGTTTCCTTACGCAAACATATGTGTATTCTACATCACGCAAAAGCCGCTGTCAATCTCGTGTGGTTAATGTGAAGCATCGTTATCCTCGTTTTAGTGATTAAGTGTTATATAAAAAATGATAGAACCATTGTTTATTTTATGATATAATAATAAAAAGGTGATTACATATGCAAAAAAAAGATACTTTCGTCATACTCAATAAAAACAATTTTACACAAGAGATACTTGCCCATAACGGTTATTTTGTAGATCAAATCCCGCCCTGTTTTTCAACAAATAGTTTGGCCAACGCATTTAATGGAAAAGACTTTTGCAAAAAACTTTTCTCTACTTTTAATATAAAAAAGTCAAAACATATCCGATTGAAATTAGTATATATAAGGCCGGCTTATTAAGGAGAGTGTTATCATTTCCTAATATTCTAGCATATTTAAAACTTCTTTCAATACTGCAATCAAATTTTGATGAATATAAGGATTTAATATCCAGTAAAAACAGTGAGTCACCTGCTAATATATTAACAACGTTAGATTACCCG
>URTQ01000006.1 GCA_900550855.1 uncultured Eubacteriales bacterium | reverse complement strand
CTTTTGACAAACGTCGTCATTGCAGGCTCGCACGATTCGGGCACGCAAGATATGATGTGGGCGGCAAAAACGCAGGACAAAACCATAAAAGAACAAATGGCTTGCGGCGCAAGGTATTTCGATATACGAGTTCAGCATAAATACGGCTCAATGTTCATCTTTCACGGTCCGATTTCGGGCGAATTGTTCGAACCTATCGTCGACGACATAAAAGAGTTTTTGCAAGCGAATCCGAGCGAAACGCTCATTCTCGATTTTCAGCATTTCAAAGGCGGCGACGTTGTTATGAATTGCGTTGACGGCGTGCTTTGCGAAAAACTTGCAGGACTTATGGTTGAAAACGACACCGAGCAATCCGACCTCGACTTCGTAAAATCGCTGACTCTCGGCGACGTAAGAGGCAAGGCTATCGTGTTTTGGGGCAACGAGTTCGGCAAAAACGAAAATTCCGATTTCATTACGGACAAGAATTATCTGTTCCAAAGAAACAACGACGGCGGAACGAGAAGAGGCAGTTCGCTTCAATCCTTCTACGACGGCTCGCTCAACAGAAAGTCGTCAAAGACGTATCTTGAAAAAGCAATCCCGACTTACGTCGAAAAGTACAGACAAAGCGAGGGCGGACTGTTTGTTATGCAAATGCAACTCACCGACCCGATTGCGATAATCGGTCCGAAGTTCTACGAAGGCACGCACGACAAAAACGCAACGAGTTTTATTTCCGCGCTCGACGGCAAAGATTATTTCGATTGCGTCAACATAATTATGCGCGATTACCTCGGCGCGAGGAAGTGTAAGCAAATAATATCCCTCAATATCGCCAAAGGCACGCTCAAAGACGGCGTGAAAGACGACTTTGTTGCGATGTGTGCATAAAACACGATTTGTGCTTCAAATCGATACAAAACGTATTGGAAAACAGTCAAATCCGCAAATATCGACGATATTACACTTGTAAAAATATAGAATAAAACACGAAAGGTGTTGTGAAAATATAAATTTCATACTATTCGGCACAAAACACGAATCGTGTAAACGATAAAACAGAGGCTAAAATGGTTGATTTCAAGGCAAAAATAAAAGACGTACCCGACAATCCGGGCGTTTATATGATGCTTGACGAGCAAGGCGAGATTATCTACGTCGGCAAGGCGAAGAATCTCAAAAACAGACTTCGCTCGTACTTTTTCAATCTGTCCAACCGCACGGCAAAGGTTATGGCGATGCTCGAACACGTCGCAGATTTTCGCTATATCATTTGCGCGAGCGAGGTCGACGCGCTTCTGACCGAAAACAACCTCATCAAAAAGCATACGCCCAGATACAACATACTTCTTAAAGACGACAAGGCGTATCCGTTTTTGCGTATCGATATGCGCGAGCCGTATCCGACCATAGAACTCGTTCGGAAACTCAAAAACGACGGCGCAAAATATTTCGGTCCGTATATGCAATCCGTCAATATTCGCGACATATTCGACCTAATTCATACGGCGTTTCCCATTCGCGAGTGCAAGAGGGATATGTCCAAACCCTCGCGCCCGTGCCTCAATATGCACTTGGGGCGTTGTCTTGCGCCTTGCACGCATAAGGTAAGCGAGCAAGAGTACAAAGCGGAAATGCAAAAGGTCATCGACTTTTTGAGGGGCAACGACAAAGAAGTCGAACGCACTCTCACCGAAAAGATGATGAAGTTTGCAAAGGAAGAAAACTTCGAGGTTGCGCTGAACTATCGCAACAAACTCGCGCTTTTGGACAAACTCGTGCGCAAGCAGGTCAGCGCGCTTCCAAAAGATTTCAATCTCGACATATTCGCGTTTGAAACCAACGGCATAATTTCGGCAATCAATATGCTCGTCGTGCGCGCGGGCAAACTCGTGGGCGGCGAAAACGTAATCGTGGATTCTTGCGACGAGGACATCGCAAGCTATCTTTTGCAGTATTATCAGAACAACGCGCCGCTTTGCGACGAAATCGTTACGGACAACGTAGAAGACCAAGAATCGCTCGAAAAAGCGGTCAATTCGCTCTGCTTACACACCGTAAGAGTGGTAGAGCCAAAGCAGGGGGCGAGAAAACAACTTCTCGAACTTGCGCACTCGAACGCATACGACGCAATGACCAAACACGGCACGCAAGAGGAAAGAAAAGTGCTTCGCACGCAAGGCGCGGTGAAGCAACTTGGTGAACTGCTCAATCTCAAAACCTTGCCCAACCGTATGGAATGTTACGACATCTCGCACATATCGGGCACGGACAAAGTGGCGAGTATGGTGGTTTTCGAGGGCGGCGAACCAAAAAAATCGCACTATCGCAAGTTCAAAATCAAGACGGTTGCAGGCAACAACGACTTTGCGTGTATGAAAGAAGTGCTTATACGCAGACTCAACGAAATCGCAACGAGCGAGGACGAAAGTTTCTCGTCCATACCCGACCTTTTGGTCATCGACGGCGGCAAAGGACAACTTGCCTACGCAATGGAAGCGCAAAGGGAAACGGGCAGAGAAGACATCGAAATTCTGTCGCTTGCAAAGCGTGAAGAAGAAGTGTTTTTGGGCAGTGCGCCCACAACTTCAATCGTGCTTCCCAAAGACAGCGTCGCGCTTCAACTTTTGCAGCGAATCCGCGACGAAGCGCACCGCTTTGCAATCACTTTCCACCGCAATTTGCGAAGCAAACATTTGAGCGAAAGTACGTTGAAATCCATACAAGGCGTTGGCAAAACTCTGTGCGCAAGGCTTATAAAAGAGTTCGGTTCGGTTGAGGAAATACGCCTCAAAACGCCCGAAGAAATCGCAAAAGTGGACGGCGTTTCTTATCCTCTTGCCGAAAGAATAATCGAGGCTCTCAACAAAACCGAAGACAAGAACGAAAGCATAAGCGAAGATATAAACGAAGATAAAACCGAAAACGTAAACGAAGACGTAAAAGAAGATAAAACCGAAAACGTAAAACAAGGGAACGAGAACGATTCGAAAGTCGATTAAAACGCACGTTTTTGCAATATAATTTTGATAAAAGGCGATGAAAATCGTCTTTTTTCGTGCCGTTTTCATATAGTGAATCGTGGACATAAAAGAGTATATAAAAAGCCAAACGGGCGTATACGGCGCGTGGAAAAGCGCAAAGGAAATATCGACGTTCAAAGGGGGCGGACAGGCTTTCGTTTTCTATCCGCAAAGCGTGGAAAAAGCGATTGAATTGATAGACGTTTTGAGGACGGAAAACGTTGATTTTTCTATGCTCGGAAGCGGCTCGAACACGCTCGTTTGCGACGGTAATTGCAAGCAGATTTTGGTGTGTTTGAAAGGACTTTGCGGCGTAAAAATCGAGGGCGAAAAAGTCGTTTGCGAGGGCGGCGCAAGCGTTGCCAAAATCACGTTCGAGGGGCGAAAAAGAGGACTCGGCGGTCTTGAATTTTTGAGCGGCGTGCCTTGCACTCTGGGCGGCGCGCTAAAAATGAACGCAGGCGCGTTTTCGTCGCAAATCGGCGATTATGTGACAAAAATCGACATATTAAATATTGATTGTGCAAATTGCGACAAAAATCGCACACAAAATCGTTTGCAAACGATAGACGTAAATTCAAAAGACTTTGCGTATAGAAAAGGCATAAACGGAATAGTGCTAAAAGCCGAATTGAAACTTGAAAAAAAGAGTGCCGAACAGTCTATAAACGAAGCAAGAGAGTATCTTGCGAAAAGGCAGGCAAAACAGCCGAGTTTGCCATCGCTCGGAAGCGTGTTCAAAAACGGCAAAATCCCGAGCGGAAAACTCATTGACGATTGCGGCTTGAAAGGGGTGAAAATCGGCGGCGCGCAGGTGTCGCAAAAGCATGCGAATTTTATCGTGAACACGGGCGGCGCAAGCGCGAAAGACTATCTTGCCCTCGCCGCGCTTTGCAAAAAAGAAGTCTTTGAAAAGTTCGGCATACTGCTTGAAGAAGAGTTCGTCACAATCGAATGACGAAGGAAACGTTTTTATAGGATTATATTTTTTATCAAAAGACGAATGTAAAAGCAATTAACGATTCGGCGATATTTGCATAAAAGAAGAATGACGGAAGCGGATAAATTAAGACAAAGTTGTGACGGATTTGTTCAAATTTGTGGCGAAATTATATTGATTAATAAAGTTATCTAATGTATAATGCTATTAAGTTTGCGCATATGCGCTATGTGTATGTATGTGTATGCGCACGAGGAAACTATGAAAATTTACGGCGACTATCACACCCACACATATGCAAGCGACGGACGGGCGACGCTCAAACAACAAGCGACGGCTGCCTCTTTGCTCGGCGTACGCGAAATCGCCGTGACGGACCATAGTTTTGCAAGCACGATTTTTCATATGACGAGGCGCAAGTTCGAAAAGCAAAAAGCGGAAGCGCAATCAATCGATTTGCCCGTGAAAGTGCTGTGCGGAATAGAGGCGAACCTCGTCAATACGCAAGGGGATATAGACGTGCCGAGCGATGTCGTGAGAGAGTGCGACATGCTTGTGGTCGGCTTTCATCGCTACATCGGTTTTAAGGGCGAAAAGCGCGGCGGCTATGCGAGAGCGTGGCTCTTTCAAAACGGTTTTTGCGGACTCAAAAAGAGAAAGCGACTCGTCGAAGTCAACACGGCGGCGTACATCGAGGCAATGCGCAAATTTCCGATAGACTGCATTGCGCACCTCAATCACCGCGCGCTAGTGGACGTCGAAAGAGTGTGCGAGGAAGCAAAAAAGCAAGGCGTTTATATCGAACTGAACGAAAAGCATCTGGACGCGCTCGAAGGGTCGGTTGCCGCGCTTATAGAAAGCGGCGTAAACTTCATCGTCGGCACGGACGCTCACGACGCGAAAAAACTCGGAAAAATGGACAAAATCGCGGCTTTTATCGAAAAATACGATTTGCCGAGAGAAAGAGTGTTCGGCATAGACGGAAGAAAGCCGACGTTTAAGGACAAAAAGAGTTTTTGCGAATAAAACGCAAAACGGCATAAAATACGGTTTGAAAAGATAAGCAAAGTCGCCGCAAAAATCGATTTTGCAAAAACGGCAGAGCAGGCGATTTTCAAGAAGCGAGAATCGCAACGGAAAAATAAAGGATAACGGCAAAAAGGAATAGATATGCAAAAAAGTTTCAAGGACAGCGCAAGAGAAGAATTGCTTGGCGTATTGCCTAAAAAACGCGATGAAATCGTGGCGTTTTTGAGTGCGCTTGCAAAGTCGTGCGGAAGCATAGAGATTGCAAAAAAGAGATACAATCTCTGCTTTTGGCTTGCCGACTACGACGAGGGGTTGAAGGTGGTGGAACTGCTCAAAACATTGTATCCAGCAGACTTCGAATTGTCGCTCGACAAGACCAAAACGGGTGCGGAAGCGTGTTCGGTGCAAGTGCCGAGCGGATTTTCGAAGCAGGCTATCGAGGACTTCGGTCTTATGAAAATCAACGTCGACGAGTATCTTGCATTCGTCGAGGGCATACCGCAAGACGTTGTAACGACGATTGCGACGAAAGTTGCGTATTTCAAAGGGCTTTTTCTCGGTTGCGGAAGCGTGTACGTTCCCTCTACGTCCGACCAAAGCGAAAAGAGGGACGGCTATCACTTCGAACTTCAACTCGACGACGACCTCTTTGCCGACGACGTGATGGAACTTTTGAGCGACCTACGCATAAACACGCGTATGAGCGACAGAGGGGAACACAAACTCGTGTACGTCAAGGACAAAGACGAAATCGTCAAAGTGCTTGCCACTCTCGACCTCGTCGACTGCGTGTTGAAACTTAGGTCGATAATCGACGAAAGAGAAACGGCAAACAGCCTCAACCGCGTGATAATCTGCGAAACGGCAAATCTCGACAAGACGTTTACGGCGGCGAGCAAACACTTGCTTGCGATAGGCGAATTGAAAAACAAGGATATGTTCGACTCGCTTCCCGCCCAACTCAAAGAAACGGCGGACGCAAGGGCAGACCACCCCGAAGCGTCTTTGAGCGAACTTGCAGAGATTTTGGGCGTGAGCAAAAGTTGCCTGAACCACAGGCTGAGAAAGATTGTAGAACTTGCCAATCTTAACTAATAACAAGGGCGGGCTATGCCCGCACCCGAACTTATCTAAAAACTAACGAGAAAAGGTAAATATGACGGATTTTGTACATCTACATTTGCATACGGAATACAGTTTGTTGGACGGCGCGGTGCGTCTTTTGCAGGTTGCGCCAGATCCGAACGATCCGAAAAAAACCATAAAAACTCACCCTCTTTGCGACGCGCTTAAAGCAAGAGGTATGGACGCCGTCGCAATCACCGATCACGGCAATATGTACGGCGTGCATACGTTCGTGTCCGTGCTTCGTCAAGACGGAATCAAGCCTATAATCGGCGAGGAATTTTACGTCGCCGACGATATGTATGCAAAGACGGCGGACGTGCTTAAACAGCGTTATCACCTCATTTTGCTCGCCAAAAATATGACGGGTTACAAAAACCTTATGAAACTTTCCTCGCTCGCGTTCGTGGACGGATTCTATATGAAACCGCGTATCGACTTGAAGCATATAAGAGAGCATAGCGAGGGACTTATCTGCCTTTCGGCGTGTCTTGCGGGCAAAGTGCCGCACCTTCTTTTGCAAGGCAAGTACGAGGAAGCAAAGGCGGCGGCAATCGAAATGCGAGATATTTTCGAGCCGGGGGATTTTTATATCGAACTTCAAGACCATCGGTTGCAAGAGGATAAAATCGTGCTCAATCCGCTTTGCCAAATCGCAAGAGAGATAGGCGTAAAAGTGGTTGCCACAAACGACGTGCACTACATCGAAAAGGAAGAAGCGGACATACAAGACACGATGATGTGCATAACGCTCGGTTGCAAAAAGAGCGAGATTAACGGCGCAAGATTCGAAACGGACGAGTTTTATCTCAAATCGGGCGACGAAATGGCGGAACTGTTCAGTTGGTGTCCCGAAGCCATTGCGACGACGAGAGAAATCGCGGACAAGGTGGACGGCGACTATTTCATAACGAAACACGCCTCTATCATTCCTAAATACACCAACGAGGAAATGGGCGACCGCGACGAAGCGCAATATCTTCGCGACCTTGCCTACGAGGGCGTAAAGAGAAAATACGGCTACATAAACGACGAAATCACGAAGCGTTTGGAATACGAACTGGGCGTTATTCACAAGTGCGGATTCGACGGCTACTTCCTTATCGTGTGGGACTACGTTCACGCGGCGCAACAAATGGGAATCCCCGTAGGACCGGGGCGCGGAAGCGGCTGCGGTTCTATCGTTGCGTACGGCATAGGCATAACCGACATCGACCCTCTCAAATATCAACTTCTTTTTGAAAGATTTTTGAGCGAAGAGCGCGTTTCGATGCCCGACTTCGACGTGGACTTCTGCTTCGTCAGACGACAGGAAATCATAGATTATTGCATCAAAAAGTACGGTAAAGACAACGTTTCGCAGATTATCGCGTATTCGACAATGACGGCAAAGGCTGTCGTAAAGGACGTTGCTCGCGTTTTGGACGTGCCGTACAACGAGGCGGCGAACTGGGTTAAGGAAATCCCCGCAATGGGCAAACCGCTTCTGCCGCAAGTGCTTACCGAAGGCAGCGATTTTTACAGCGAGGACTTCAAAAAGATATACGATAACAATCCCACGGCAAAGAACGTCATCGACATCGCGATGAAACTCGAAGGTATGCCTCGACAGACCTCGATGCACGCCGCCGGCGTGGTTATATGCGCAGACCCCATCGTCGAGCACTGCGCGCTTTCGAGAAACGGTCCTATCGTCACGACGCAATTCGACAAGGTTATCGTCGAGGAACTCGGACTTCTCAAAATGGACTTTTTGGGACTTAAAACGCTCACCGACATCGACGAGGCGTTGAAACTCATAAAGGCGGACAAGGGAATAGACCTCGACTTCCACAAACTCGGATACGAGGACCACAAGGTCTACGAACTGATTGCTTCGGGCGATTGCGAGGCGGTGTTCCAACTTGAAAGCGGCGGCATGAAAAAGTTTATGGCGCAACTTCAACCGGACAACCTCGAAGACGTCGTGGCAGGCATTTCGATGTATCGCCCCGGTCCTATGCAGTTTATCGACTTGTTCTTGGAAGGCAAACGTCATCCCGATCAAGTGCAGTACGCGCATCCGCTTCTCAAAGAGATTTTGGAAAACACCTACGGGTGCATAGTGTATCAAGAGCAGGTTATGCAAATCGCACAGAAGATTGCGGGATTCAGTTTCGGCGGCGCGGACATTATGCGACGCGCTATCGCAAAGAAGAAACTCGCCGTTCTCGAACAGCAACGCGACATATTCTTGCACGGCGGCAAACTCGAAGGCGACAAGACGGGCAAATACGTTCCGGGGGCGGTTGCAAACGGCGTTAGCGAGGAAATCGCAAACCACCTTTTCGACCAGATATTGAAGTTTGCAAGTTACGCGTTCAACAAGTCGCACGCGGCGGCGTACACGTTCCTTACATATCAAACCGCATACCTCAAATGCTATTATCCCACTCACTTTATCGTGGCTGGGGTGAACAACCGTATCACCAACGCCGACGAAGTGAAGCACTATATGAACTATCTGAGAAGAACGGGCGTCAAGACTCTTTCGCCGGATATTAACCGCTCGCAAAAGAACTTCTCGATAGAGGGCGAAAACGTGCGTTACGGACTTATGGGCATAAAGAACGTGGGCGAGCAGGCTATGGAATACGTTTTGAGCGAGAGAGCGCAAAACGGTCCGTTCAAAGACATTCGCGACTTCCTCGACCGTTGCGCAGGACAGGTCAACAAGCGTATGATCGAAAGTCTTATCAAGGGCGGCGCGCTCGACAGTTTCGGAAAGACGAGAGCAACGCTTATGGCTTCCTACGAGCGCATTATGGACACCGTCCTTGCCGACAAAAAGAACAAACTTTCGGGTCAGATGTCCTTGTTCGACGAACTCATCGAGGACGAGGAAATCAAGTATACCGAAACCGAAGAATATCCTAAATCCGACATTCTCAAATACGAAAAAGAAGTGCTGGGAATGTACCTTTCGGGACATCCCCTCGACGACTATCGCGACGACAAGCACGAGTTCGATTTCGACACGAGTATGTTGTTCGTCGAGGAAGCGGACGAGGACGGCAACGTCAATATGGTGGTTGACAAAAACCTCGAAAACAAGCAAGTCAAATTCGGCTGTATCGTGTCGTCTGCGGAAAAGAAAGTCACGTCCAAACAGCAAAAATTTGCCGTCGGCAGAGTAGAGGACAGGTCGGGTTCGATTGCGTTTTCGATGTATCCGCGCGCATACGAAAAGTACGGCGAGTTGCTTCTTGCCGACGCACCGCTTAAAGTGGTGGGCAAAATCGATTTGCGCGACGAGAGCGAACCCAAAATATCCATCGAAAAACTCGAACTTTGGAAAAACTCGGACGCGGAAGTCAAGCACGCAGAGCCTGCGGCAAAAAAGAGCAACGGCATATTGTACGTTTTGGTGTTCAACAACGTTGAAAAGGATATGGTTGCGGACGTTTTGGCAATGCACCCCGGAAATACGCCTTGTCAAGCGCAAGTCAAGCAAAACGGCGTGTCCAAACTTATGGAATTTTCGCAAAGAGTGGAAATTTGCCCCGATTTGCTCTCGCGCCTCGAAGACGTACTCGGAATGAGCAGAGTGAAGTATGTGGAAAAGAAATGAATTTCTTTTCCACATAGCGATATTGCACCTACGGTGCAGTGAAATTGTGCCTTCGGCACAGTGAAATTTGCGCTTTGCGCAAATGAAATTGCGGCTCTGCCGCAGTTGCGGAATAATAGACAAAAAATGCGCGTGGGGTTTCACCCCGCGCTCAAATAAATATTTTTATTGCAAAGAGGTAATCTTATGGCAAAAGTAAATTCTAAACCAAAGAAATTCGCAGTGCTTACGAGCGGCGGCGACGCCAGCGGTATGAACGCTTGCGTTCGCGCTTGCGTAAGATACGGCTTGAATCACGGATTCGAGGTGTACGGCGTAAAACACGGCTACAAAGGTCTTGTCAACGACGAAATCTTCAAAATGGAATATTCCAGCGTGTCCAACTGCGTTCACGCAGGCGGCACTATTTTGCGCTCGTCCAGATGCCCCGAATTTATCGACCCCGAAGTTATGCAAAAGGCGGTGAACAACCTTCTTGACAAAGGCATCGAAAACCTTATCGTCATCGGCGGCGACGGTTCGTTCAGAGGCGTTGAGGCTATGCACGAGCAAACGAGACTCAACGTCATCGGTATCCCCGGCACGATTGACAACGATATGGGTTACACCGATTCCACGATAGGCTTCGACACGGCGTGCAATACGGTTGTGGACGCAATCTTGAAACTTCGCGACACCATCACTTCTCACGACAGAATTATGATTTTGGAAGTTATGGGCAGAGAGTGCGGAAACATCGCTCTCAACAGCGCGGTTGCGGGCGGCGCGGAATACGTCATCGTTCCCGAAGTACCAACCGACGTTGACGAGGTTGCAAAGACCATAAAGGACGGATTCGACAGAGGCAAATCTTCCTCTATCATCGTGCTTGCGGAAGGCAAAACCGAACTTACCGACGAACTCACCCAAAAGATAAGCGCGGCAACGGGCAGACGAGTCAATCATATGGCTCTCAAATGGATGCAAAGAGGCGGCAATCCGACGGTCGAGGACAGAGTTCTCGCGGCAAAAATGGCGTGCAGAGCGGTGGAACTCATCGAATGCGGTCAAAGCGGCAGAGTTATCGGCATAAAGGGCGGCGAAATCTTCGATACCACCGTTCTCGAAGCACTCGCTTGCAAGAAAGGATTTGACGAAAAACTCTACGAAATCGCGCAAATCATTTCGAGATAACGAAAAAACAGCGACGTTAAACGTCGCGTAACACAAGAAAATAAACAAAAATCATATACCATTCACCGCTTAATTGCGGAAATAAGGAGAAAAAATGAAAAATTTGAAAGGTGCTTGTATGTTCGGTCAAAGCGGCGGTCCGACTTCCGTCATCAACAGCAGCGCGGCAGGCGTTTTCACCGAGGCTTTGAAGCAAGGCAATATCACGGCGGTTTACGGCCTCGAACACGGTATTGTCGGTCTTCTCAACGAAAAGTTCTTCGATATGTCCAAGGAAGATCCCAAGGAAATCGAATTGCTCAAATACACGCCGTCGTCCGCTCTCGGCTCGGTGCGCTACAAACTCAAAGACGCTTCCGTCGACGACACCGATTACAAGCGTATTCTCGAAGTGTTCAAAAAGTACAATGTGCGCTACTTCTTCTACAACGGCGGCAACGACAGTATGGACACTTGCAACAAAATCAGCAAGTACTTGCAATCCGTCGGCTACGAGTGCAACGTCATCGGCGTGCCCAAAACCATCGATAACGACCTCTACGGCACGGACCATTGCCCCGGCTACGCAAGCGCGGCAAAGTATATCGCAACCACTATTATGGAAGTCAACCTCGACGCAAAAGTGTACGATACGCCGATGGTTTGCATCATCGAGGCTATGGGCAGACACGCAGGCTGGCTCACCGCAAGCGCGGCTCTTGCAGGCGTAAACGGTCTTGGCGCAGACCTCATTTATTTGCCCGAAACCGACTTTGACGTGGACAAATTCGTCGAAGACGTCAAAGCCGTTTGCGCAAAGAACGGCAACAAGTGCATTGCGGTCGTTTCCGAGGGTATTCACGACAAGAACGGCACTCTCATTTGCGAAAGCGTAGGCGCGGCGGCGGCAAGAGATAGTTTCGGTCACGCGCAACTTGGCGGCGTTGCTTCCATTCTCGCAAACGTAATCAAGGAAAAGACGGGTTATAAGACGAGAGGAATCGAACTCAGCCTTATGCAACGTTGCGGCGCACACCTCGCTTCCGAAAACGACGTGGAAGAGGCGTTCAACGCAGGCGCATTCGCAGTCAAGAGCGCGTGCGAGGGCGAAACGGACAAGATGGTCATCTTCAAGAGAGATACCGACAAAGACGGCAACTACGTTTGCACCAACGTGCTTATGCCTCTCGAACTTGCCGCAAACACCGAAAAGAAAGTGCCGTCGGAGTGGATAATCAACGACGGAACGTACGTCAGCGACGAGTTTGTCAAATATGCGCTTCCGCTCATTCAAGGCGACGCGAAAGCACCGCTCGAAAACGGTCTTCCGAGATTTGCTCGCTTGAAGAAAGTGTACGCAAATAAATAACACCCGAAACAACTTAACAAAGTTGCGTCGGGAAACCAACAAAAAAACAACTAAAAGTTATCGTTGCGAGCACGCTCGCAACGATAACTAAAAAAGATAAGGGATTTTTATGAAACAATACGAGTATTTTGCAGCGAATTACCGTACCGATAAGAAGCAACTCAAAAGACAGTTCGCTCACGATATGGTTGCGCTCTTGGAAAACGAGAACGCAAGCATTCAAGATATGCGCTCGGGCAGAAAAACCTTGAAAGCGCAATATAAAGCCGACAAAAAAGCACTCAAAAAAGAGAGTAAACGGCTTGAAAAATCGTTCAGAAAAGACTTCGGAATGCTTCGTCGTCCCATTATGGCGGACATCTTCGATTTCTTTGAAGAAGACAGGGCAGTGCCTAACGGCAAAACGCCTTTCAACGACGAAATCAAAATCGAAAAAGATGTAGTATACAAAACCGTAGACGGCAAACAACTCGTTATGGACGTCTACTATCCCTCTCGCCCGATTGCCGAAAAGGCACCCTGCGTTATGGATATTCCCGGGGGCGGCTGGATGATTCACAACCGCTTGCGCCGCGACGGTTATGCGAGATGTTTTGCGGCTATGGGCGCGGTCGTGGCGGTTATCGACCATAGACTTTGCCCCGAAGTTTTCTTCCCAAAAGACCTCGAAGATTGCGTCGACGCATACAATTTCCTTTGCGACAACGCAGACCGATTCGGAATCGACAAGGACAATATCGCCGTCACGGGCGACTCGTCGGGCGGACATCTTTCGATGTGCCTCGGAATTGTCGCAACTGACCCTGAATACGCAAACGCGCTCGGAATCCCGACCACCCAAACGAAACCCGCAGGTCTTATTTGCGTCAGCGGCGCGTTCAGTTTTGAGGTTATGTACCGCATTCCGCTCACAAACACGCTTATCGTCAGATACGTTTCGGGTCAAAAGAGCAGAAAAGCGTTCAGAAACTGGCAATTCTACAAACAATCCGACCCGTACAATTATCTCAATTCGAATCTTCCGCCTTGCTACAACAGCGGCGGTATGACTGACTTTTTGTGCCTCGGCGAAGCAAAGCGTATGAGCGACGCGCTCACCGAAGCGGGCGTTAAAAACGAGTACACGGTTGGCAAAAACTTTTTCCGTTCCGACCACTGCTACGTTCTCAGATTCCCGTTTGCGCCTGCAAGAAAGGACGCACTTGCGCTCTACAACTGGTATTTCAGGCTCGAAAAGGATTTGGGCGTTGATATGAGCAAAGGATTTAAGAGAGTGGAAACGTTTATGACGCAGTACAAAAAAGCGTTGAAGGGGGAAATCGAGTGCTGACGGTTGCTGTCGGGGACGTAATAGAAGGCGAAGTTTGCGACTTTGCAAGCGAGGGCGAGGGTATCGTCAAAATCGGCTCGTACGCCGTTTTCGTGCCGTTTGCCGTAAAGGGCGAGATTATTCGCGCCCGAGTTCGCTATGCAAAAAAGGACTACGCTTTTGCCGACCTCATCGAAGTGGAAAAGCCGTCCGCCGACCGCATTAAACCCAAATGTACTTATTTCGGCACTTGCGGCGGTTGCGATTTGCAACACGTCACGCGCGAGTGTCAACTCAAAATCAAAAAAGCGAACGTCGAAAACGCGCTCAAAAAGACGGGCGGTCTGGACGTGGAAGTTGCGGACGTGGTGCGCCTAAACGACTGGGAATATCGCAACAAAATCGCACTTCCGTTCGGCTACAAGCGAAAGACGGGCAGAGTGACTCTCGGCTTTTACGAAAAACGCACGCACTCGGTCGTGCCTATGAAGTGGTGCGCTTTGCACGGCGAATGGGCGGCAAAACTCATTCAAATCGTCACAGACTGGGCAAATTTCAATCATATAAGCGTTTACGACGAAACGAGCGGACAAGGCATATTGCGCCACGTCGTTGCGAGAAATCTCGATACGCTGTCGGTGACTCTCGTCGTAAATTCGGACAGAGTACCGAAACTTGCCGAACTTTGTCAGAATCTCGAAAAAGAATTTTCGGGCGTTTGCGTTTATATCAGCGAAAACAGAAAGAACACCAACGTCATTTTCGGAAAATCCGTCAAACTCGTGTACGGAAAAGAGAAAAAACAGAATCTCGGCACGTTCGACGCCGTAGTTTCGCCGATGTCGTTTTTGCAGGTAAACAACGACGTGCGCGACGCGATATACGACGAAGTGTGCAAAGAACTTGCAAATTTCGACGGTGATATTTTGGAATTCTATTCGGGCGTGGGACTTTTGACCGCGCAAATCGCAACGAGGCTTAAAGAGGCGAACATAACGTCCGTCGAAATCGAGCCGAGCGCGGTGGACAACGCAAACGCGCTTATGAAATCGCTCGGTCTTGACAAGCGAGTGAAGTGCGTGTGCGGCGACGTTCTGGAATACGTCAAATCGATAGAGAAGGGAAGCGAGCAAACGAAGTCGCAAGACGAGGATTTGCCCGACGAAATCAAATCTTCGCCGTTTTATCTCGGCGAAAGCGAAAAAAAGACGGCAAGAAAACCCGTTGCGCTCGTTCTCGACCCGCCGAGAAAAGGTTGCGACAAGAGCGTGCTCGATTGCGCGATAGAAGCGGAAATCGAAAAAATCGTCTACGTTAGTTGCAATCCGCAAACGCTTGCAAGGGATTTGAAGATTCTCTCGCAAAGTTACGACGTCGAAAGGGTTACGCCCTTCGATATGTTCCCGCAAACGAGCAACGTGGAAGTTATGTGCGTGATGCAACGCAACGGCGTGGTTGTAAAAAATAAGAGGAATTTATGAGAAAAACAGTGATTTGTATAGTGGCTGTGCTTTGCGCGTTGTCGCTTTGTTTTGCGCTTTGCGCGTGCAACGACAACGGCAACGACAAAGACGGCGGCGTGAAAATGGAAACGGATTTGTCCGTGGATACGTCAAGCGACATCGGCTTGTACTTCTTTGCGACGGACGGCTCGCACGCAAGATATTCGCAAGACATATCGACCGATTATTTCGACCCGTCAAAGCCGACGGTTGCTTTCTTCCACGGCTGGATGACCGAAACTTTTGAAGACGGCGAGATTTGCGAAAACCCCGAATTTACGCAAAAAGTGCTTGACGCAGGCTACAATATGTGTACGCTCGACTATTCGCACCACGCGCAATCGTTGCCCGCTCTTTTCAACTATATATGGATGGGCTTCGACGATTCGCACTCGGTGGCTTGCCGCTTTGCAAGGGAATACGCCGCTTGCTTCAAAGACTATACGGGCGATATAACTTTCATTTCGCACAGTTACGGCGCACATTCCTCGACGGCGACGGCGTACTTGCTTGCCAAAATGGCAGAGCAGGGCATAGTCGGCAAAAACTGTCTGCCCAAGCGTATGACGTATGCCGACCCCTATCTCGGCGACATAACTATGGCTCTTTTGGGCGGCATTAAGGGCGAGGCTATCGAAAACCTCGGCGAGAAAATAAACGGAAGGTCGAGCACCGAAGTCATTGCGGACGCTATGCAATACCTTTCCGACACCGAAAATATCGTTATGGACGTGTACTGCGGTATGCCGATGGCGTACGACCAGTTCCTCGAAAAAGAACCCGAGCGCAGAGAAGCGTGCAAGAAAAAACTCTACGATACGGGCGTTTGGACAATCCTCAAGGGCTTGCAAGAGGAATACGGCATTATGGGCGACATCCATATGCAAACGCTGTACTGGACGTTCGATTCCTTCTTTGCGACGGTCAAGTGCGAGGACGGAAAGTATTTCCCGACCGCTTCTCTCGACAACGAGAAAACCCGCGCGCTCAAAGGCAAGTTGTTTGAATCCACTCTCGAAGGTCTTGACGTGGAAAACGACGTTTTGGTGGAAGTGCAAAGATAAAAAAGAGTTGCAAAACAGACTGTTATGACGAGAAAAGAGTTTGAAAAACACGTTTTCGACACATACGGAATAGAAGCGGATTATCCGTGGCAAACGAATCCGAATTTCGCCGTATTCCGTCACCCCGTCGGCAAAAAGTGGTTTGCGCTCGTTATGGATATTTCAAAACGCAGACTCGGAAAAGAGGACGTAATCGCTGACGTCGTAAACCTCAAATGCGTGCCGTCGCTCATATCTTCGTTTTGCCGCGACGACGGAATCTATCACGCGTACCATATGAACAAGTCAAACTGGATAAGCGTTGCGCTCGACGAGGCGGACGAGGACGAAATCAAGGCGTTGCTCGATATGAGTTACACTTTGACTATGCCGAAAATTAAAAAAACAAGCAAATAATTCGGGCGTTCCCCGACGAATAAATAAGGACGAAAATATGAAAATAACGTATCTCGCAAAGAGTGAAAAAGGCATTGAAAGTTACAAAATCGAAAATGCGAACGGCGCGTACGCAGTCGTTATCACATACGGCGCGCGCATTGCGAATTTGTGCGTAAAGGACAAAAACGGCAACCTCGTAGACGTCGTTGCAGGTTTCGATACGCCCGACGGATTTTTGGGCGACAATCCCTATTTCAACGCCGTTATAGGCAGAGTGTGCAACCGTATCGGCGGCGCAAAATTCAATCTCGACGGCAAGGAATATAACCTCTACAAAAACGACGGCAACAACCACTTACACGGCGGCAAGGTCGGATTCGATTCGAGAATTTGGAACGCCGAGATTATCGACGGCACGGGTGTGAAGATGTCAAGAGTGTCCGTAGACGGCGAAGAAGGATATCCCGCAAACTTGTCCGTTTCGGTGACGTACTCGCTTTCGGACGACAACGCGCTTTGTTTAAAGTACGAGGCGAGCGCGGACGGCGACACGCTTTGCTCGCTCACGAATCACGCATATTTCAACCTTGACGGCGATTTCAAAACCGTGCTCGGACACGAAGTTACTATCAATTCCGACTACCTCACGACCGTTGACGACGAACTCATACCTCACGGCGAAAAGAGAAATATCGTCGGCACGGCGTTCGATTTCAAAACGCCAAAGGCAATCGGCAAGGACATCAAGGCGGACGAGCATATGCTCAAAATCGCAAGAGGGTACGACTTCAACTACGTTCTTAACGGCGAGGGATTCAGAAAGGTCGCAACCGCAAAGGGCGAAAAGAGCGGCATAAAAATGAGCGTTTACACCGACAGACCCTGTATGCAATTCTACACGGGCAACTTCCTCGAAGGCTTGCAAGGCAAGCGCGTTTACGGCTATCAATCCGCTTTCTGTATGGAAACGCAAGGCTATCCAAACGCGCAGAACGTGCCTACCTTTGAAAGCGTAAAACTCGAAAATGGCAAGACTTACAGCGCGGTGACGGAATACAAATTCGACGTCGAATAAACGAAATAATACTATTGAAAATCGCACGAAACGGGTTTCATACGCTCGTTTTGCGTATATAAAGGCGAAATTATGACTATTGACGAAAGATTGAAACAATTCGAACAACTCGCAAACGACGGTATGGATTCAAAAAACGCCGTGCGCGCATTGAAACTTATCGGCATAGACGATTACAGCGAGGAAGACGTAAAGTCGTTCAGACTCTGGGGCGATTATATGCCTATGGGCGACATCGACCCGTACACCGAAACGCAACGCAATCTGCATATTTTGTGGGATAGCGTGGACAGAGTGCCGCTCGGCGTAAACTGCAATTTCGCCGTACCGTTCAGACAAATAATTGCGAAAAAACTGTTCAAAAAATGCGGCGACGGATTCGTGGCAAACGAGGGTTGCAGATTCAATTACGGTCATCGTCTCGAAGTCGGCGACAACGTGAGTTGGAACGCAGACTGCTATATCGACACGAAGGGCGGCGTAAAAATGGGCGACTTTGCTATGCTCACCGAGTACGTCAAAATTTTCACGCACTCGCACAGCGAACACGACCATATGCAACGCGAGTATAACGGCGTGGAAATCGGCGCATACGCAAAGATTTACACCAACGCGACCATTCTGCCGGGGGTGAAACTCGGCACGGGCGCGGTCGTCGGTACGGGCGCAATCGTCACAAAGAGCGTCGACGATTTTACGCTCGTGACGGGTATTCCCGCAAGAGTGCAACGCTCGCGTAAGTTCGACGGCGAAAACCTCGAAGAAATGAATCAATATATGATGAAAGAAAAACTCTTTCAAAAATAAAGAATAACGATGCAAATTTCTAATAGGGCGTAAGAAAAAATAACATACGGCTTAAACTGAATTTGCATACGGCATAAGCGCAAAAACGATTCGAAAATGAAGTACGACTTATACATATTCGACCTCGACGGCACAATCCTCGATACGCTGCAAGACCTTGCCATAAGCGTAAACTACGCGCTCGGCGTGTTCGATTTCCCGAGCCTTTCGACAAGCGAAGTGGCGGACAGAACGGGCAACGGCGTAAAGAGGCTTATCGAGCAAAGCGTGCCTTGCGGTACGGATAAAAAAACCACGCTTGCCGTGCTCGACGTGTTCAAACAACATTATTTTTACCATTGCGCCGACCATACGAAAGCGTACGACGGCATAATCGAGTTGCTCGAAACGCTCAAATCAAACGGCAAAAAATGCGCCGTCGTGTCAAACAAAATGGACAGCGCGGTGCAAGAGTTGGCAAAGGACTATTTCGACGGACTTTTCGACGCGGTTGTGGGACAGCGCGACGACGTGAGGGCAAAACCCTATCCCGACTCGGTGAATAAGGTTATCCAAACGCTCAAAGTCGAAAGAAGCAAGTGCGTGTACATAGGCGACAGCGAAGTGGACGTGCAAACCGCGTCGAACGCAGAATTGCCGTGTATTTGCGTAAGTTGGGGATTCAGAGGCAGAGCGCGTCTTGTCGAGGCTGGCGCAAAGATAATTATCGACAATCCGCAACGAATCGCCGAGTTTTGAGGTTTAGCGCAATCGACAAAATTCAGGGCAGGGCATTGAAAAGGGAATGAGATAATAATTGAAAAGGGAATATGAAAATTCTCTGCTAAATATAAAAGTAATATCAAAAAAAACAGTCGTTTGCGCGACTGTTTTTTGTTTGAGTGCGGTTTTGCTTTTATGCTTCCGTTTCGTTCGATTGCGGTGCGGCGTCGTTGAGATGTTCGGACGGAATGATGTCCGACATATCGATTTTTTCGACTTCGCCTTTCTTCAAAAGTCTGCCGCCCGTGAAACCTTTGCCCGAAACTTCGCCTGCCTGCGTTATGTACATAAACGCTTGCGGGTCGCACGCTTTGACGATGTCTTTGACGCGGTTGACTTGCTTTTTGGACGTTACGCAAATGATTACGTTGTGTTCCTTGCCCGTGTAGTAGCCGACGGATTTGGACACCGTGACGCCTCTGTGAAGTTGTATGGAAAGTTCGTGCGCGATTGCGTCCGATTTGTCAGTGATGATTGTGAACACGAGCGACGAGAGCAAGCCCGATTCCACCATATCGCAAACTTTGGATTGCGTGAACAACGCTATGAACGAGAACAAAACGGGGGACAACAAACTCGTAAGTATCGTCGTTGCGTCCATAGAACCGTTGATTTTGGATATTCCCAAAAATCCCGAAATTATCGCAACCACGCAGTCGCAAGCGGTTATCCACCACTGTGCGTGTGCGGCGGGGTTATGTTTATATATGATTTTGCCGATTATGTCCGTGCCGCCGATGCTCAAATCTTGACGAAGCATAAAGCCCATCGATACGCCTGCGCACGCGCCGCCCGCGATCGCCGCAATGAGCATAAGTCCGTAGTCGCCGTTTGCGATAAATTGAGGGCATCCGACCGCCGCGAACATATACATAAGTCCCGAAAAAAACAGTACGCATACGGTGGTGCAAGCGGCAAATCTCTTGTCAAGCAGTTTGAACGCCAAAATAAGAAGCGGTATATTCATTATGATTGTGAAAATACCGGGGTCGAAAAGGCTGTTCGACAACATCCTGACCGTCGCGTTGGGACTGTCCACCGCCGCAAGGTGTATGAGTGCGGCAAGTCCGCCCACGCCGCCCGGTGCAAATCCGTTGGGATTTATAAACAGATATGCCGAAAACGACCTCAAAAACGAGAGTAGCACCATCAAGGCGAACAGTTTGAGCCAGAACGCCGTTTGATTCTTGTCCATTGTGATTTTTTTCATATGCGCCCACCGCCGCGGAAACTTTGTTTCCGTCAAGTATATCCAAAGATAAGAATTTATTTTTCAAAAGTCAAGCGTTTTGAGAATGTGTGGGTTTTATAAAATAAATATTCATACAAGTGTATGTTTTTAATATAGATTTAAGGGTTCTTAGGTATCGTTTGAAGTGAAAGGGCGCATTGACAGAAATGCGTTTTTATGGCATAATGATATTCGTATAATATCCGCAAAAGAAAAAGAATATATTTTATCTATAAATATACTGTATGGAAAAAGAAAAAGACGAGATGACATCGAATCCGCAAAACCAAACCGAAAAAGAGGAAAACACGCTCTTTGACGGAAGCGCAACGCTTGCGGACGAAAAACAAGGCGAACTTGAAAAAGACACCGAGCAGTCGGTCGCTTTTGCTTTGGACGAAGAAAATCTTGTTAAAAACCGTACGGAAATCGAAAAAACAGAGTGCGCGCCTTGCGAAGAAAACGCGAGCGAAAGTTTTGCCGAAAAGCAGGGCGAGCAAGTCGAAATTAGCGACGAAAAACAAGTCGAAAAAACAGCCGATTCTTCAAAAAAAGAAAAAAAAAAAAAAAAAAAAACCCAGCCGATTCTTCAAAAAAATTCAACGGATTTTTCCGTAAACGCTCGGACGATAAAGAGAGCGACGTACATATTCAAAAAGACCTTATGGCACAAAAATCTATGGCGAAAAGCATAGGTATGAACACGCTTTCAAAGTTGAAAGAATCCTTGTTTTCCGTGCTTCCCGTCGCCGTTATCGTGCTTATTTTCGCACTTACGCCCGTCACCGATTTCACGACTAAAGAAATCGTCACGTTCGTCGTGTCGGCGATTATGCTCATTTTGGGTATTGCGTTGTTCAACGTCGGCGCGGACCTTGCTATGACGCCTATGGGCGAGCAAGTCGGCGCAGGTTTGACAAAGTCCAAAAAACTGCCTCTGCTTCTCGGCGTAGGCTTTGCTATGGGCGTGCTTATCACCGTTGCAGAACCAGATTTGAGCGTCCTTGCAGAGCAAGTCAAAGCCGTTATGAATAACACCGTGCTTATCGTTACGGTGGGCGTGGGCGTAGGCTTGTTCTTGGTTATCGCAATCTCGAAAATAGTTTTCAGAAAGGATTTGTCCTCGCTGCTTCTGTTCTTCTATATGGTGCTTTTTGCCTTGACCGCGATTATGTTCGAAAAGGGCAAAGGCGTATTTTTGCCGATGGCGTTCGACTCGGGCGGCGTTACGACAGGTCCTATCACCGTGCCGTTTATTATGGCTCTCGGCGTGGGCGTCGCGCTCAACTCGGGCGGTCGCAACGCAAAAGAAAACAGTTTCGGTCTTATCGCGCTTTGCTCGATAGGTCCTATGCTCGCGGTTATGGCTCTGTCGCTCGCGTCGAAAGGGGATATGTCCTTTACGCTTCCCGACTATTCGATTGACGCAAATCTCGGCGCAAACTTCGCGCCCGCTCTCGGCGCGGTCGCGCTCGAAGTGCTTATCGCGCTCGGTCTTATCGTCGTGTTCTTTGCGATATTGCAAGTGACCGTCCTCAAACTTCCCAAACAAAAATTGCTTCAAATCGGCATAGGAATCCTTTATACATACGTCGGACTTGTGGTGTTCCTCACGTCCGTCAAGGTCGGATTTATGCCCATAGGCTTCAAACTCGGCGCGGAAATCGCAAACTTCTCGAAACCGCTTCTCATCGTATTTGCGTTCGTGATAGGCTTCGTGGTCGTTCTTGCCGAGCCTGCCGTGCACGTCCTCAACAAACAAGTCGAGCAAATCACCAACGGCGCGGTGTCCAAACGCTCTATGCTCGTTGCGCTGTCGATAGGCGTGGGATTGTCGATAGGTCTTAGCGTCATAAGAATCATTTACGGATTCTCGTTGCTGTACTATCTGATACCTGGTTATCTCATTTCGCTCGGATTGTCCTTCTTCGTGCCGAAGATTTATACCGCAATAGCATTCGACTCTGGCGGCGTCGCAAGCGGTCCGTTGACGTCGAGTTTCATTTTGCCGTTTGCAGTCGGCGCGTGCGCCGTGCTTTGCGGCGAACAAGAGGTGCTAAACCTCGCTTTCGGCATCGTCGCTATGGTTGCGATGACCCCGCTTATCACGATTCAACTTCTCGGTTTCCGAGCGGTGGCGAGCGCGAAAGTCAAAGACAAAATCGTTATGCGCCGTATTCTCGACGCCGACGACGAGCAAATCATCAACTTTATGTGAGGGGGTATTATGGCTGACAAAATCGTGAAAAAAGTCAAAAAAGTCGCAAAAAAAGCGGCTGCCAAAGGCGCGGAAATTAAAGCCGCAAGAAATAATGCCTCGTCCGCACCGAAGGTAAATTCGGGCAAACTTATGCTGCTCGTGAGTATCGTTCCAAACAACAAAGCGGAATTTTACACCGACCTTTTGCAATCCTCTTTCGAAGTGAACTTTCAATGGACGGCGCGCGCAAGAGGTACGGCAAACGCCGAAATGCTCAGCCTTTCGGAATGGAACGACCAAACAAAAACCGCAATTTTCAGCGTAATTAAACAAGAAAGAGCAAAAGAGGCTCTCGCTACGCTTGAAAATAAATTCAACACTATAAGAAAGGGTAAAGGCATTGCTTTTACCGTGCCGTTTTCAAGTATGATAGGCGTTGCCGCATACGGATTTTTGAGCAATAACCTCAAAACAGTGAAGGGGGATAACAATGAGCGATAAACAACATCAAGTCATCGTGTGTATAGTCAACAACGGATTTGCCGACGAGGCAATGGACGCCGCTCGCGCCGTCGGCGCAAGAGGCGGTACGGTTATGAGCGCAAGAGGCACGGCGAATATCGAGGCGGAAAGAGCGTTTCAAATCCAAATCCAACCCGAAAAAGAAATGATTATGATTCTCGTGAGCGAGGACATAAAAGAGGACGTTATGCACGCGCTTTACAGAAGCGTAGGCACGCATACCCCTGCGCACGGAATCGCCTTTGCGATGCCCGTTGACGACGTCGTGGGAATCGGCACGCCTGCTCAATAATCGCTTTATCGAAATAATCAAAATATGAAAATAGCCGCCGAATTTTCGGTGGCTATATTTTTGCACAATAGTGCAAATCCGTCTTTATTATCTTCTGTAATCGTCGCGGGGGTCGTAGCGATCGTCGGGGCGGGAATCGTAGCGAGAATCGCGCCTTTGGTCGTCTTGCGAGTCGTAACGAGGATCTCGCCTCGAATCGTAACGAGAATCGTAGCGTGAATCGTAACGGTCGTCCTCGCGATAGGTGCGTGTGGAATCGTAGTCGAACTCGTTTCTTCCGCGCTCTTTGCGCATTACGCTCTTGCCTTGCGAACGGTCGTTTTTAGAGGGTTTGAAAAGCAAAATCGCAATGATAATCGCAGGAACGGCTATGCCGATGATAAGCACTATGCGAAGCGCAAGCGACGTGTTGGGGATTATGTCGCCCTTGTCGGGATCGGGTTCGGGTTTGCTTGCGATCAGTCTGTCGCGTTCCGCTTGCGCAATCGGGTGATAGGGAACGGCAAATTCCTCAAAAGAATCGCGCGAAGCAAATCCGAAATAAGTTGATCCGTCGAACATCGCGACGACGTAAATTTGCGTCGCGTCCGTGGGGTGATAACCCAAGAATTTGATTGTATAATCGCTCGTTATTTCAATGCCCGAAAGCGACAAAGATTCCGCCGTCAAAGTAAGTCGAACGTCGGGGGATAAAGACACGCCGTCGGAAAAGGTTACGGTTGACGTCTGCGGACGGCTTTCCGCCTTGAAATAGAAACTCATACCGCAATACTTGACTTGATAGTATTGAGGTACGACGGCTTTTTGGCTGATTTCGCTTATATAGTAACTTTCGGGAATCAAAAACGTGTCGTCGCCGTTTGTAAGTTCCAAAGTGGAAGCGACGGCGTATGCGTTGCCTTCAAGGTTGGATACGGGCGCAATCAACACCTCTTGCGTGGAATCGGCGTACGCTATCTTGTAGGGCAGAAGTATGCCCATAAGCACGCATACCGAAAGCGCGACGCTCGCCAAAATCAACGCAAGCGCGGATAGGATTCTTTTGGATATATTTTTCGCACACCTTTTTTCCATATGCTTATAATACTATAATCTTTGACAAATTGAAAGTCTTTAAGTACAACTTTTCACCGCTTTTTTTGTCGCAAACGCGAAAATATAGTGACATAATTGTTTGTTTTTCGCAAAGTCGAGGGGTATGCTTTGCGTATGAAAGACGATAAAGACGTGTTGAAACTTATACAAATCCAAAAAGAAATAGATTCGAGAAAGCGCGACGCTCTTG